>NZ_JASUAZ010000002.1:0-297519 GCF_030283135.1 Mixta mediterraneensis
TATGAGCCGACGCGGAAACTGCCGGGATAACAGTCCGGTGGAACGCTTCTTCAGGAGTCTGAAAAACGAGTGGGTACCGGTGACAGGTTACGTAAGCTTCAGTGATGCTGCCCATGCAATAAGGGACTACATCGTCGGATATTACAGCGTACTCAGGCCGCACGAATATAACGGTGGGCTACCACCAAACGAATCGGAAAATCGATACTGGAAAAACTCTAAAGCGGTGGCCAGTTTTAGTTGACCACTACAAACAGTGGTAAGTCTGTTTCGCAACTGGCAAACAATATCGCATCATGCACTAATACCTGTATACCTATGGAAAAGATGTCCTATGCGAACATTGAGAACCAAATAAACGTAAAATGGTCATCTCATTTATCAAATGGTGATATGTTAGATTTTATTTGGTGCCCTAAAATTAATCTGGATAAACTATCCAGGTCATCATCAGATTCCGAATATATCCCGAACAATGGGGGGAGTGTTATCTTTATGCACTCGGATGGAGATAATTTATTAATTAAAAACAACAGATTATCTCCAGTTTCACTTTCAAATTATATAACCCGTCTGGATGATTATTTTCACACCTCTTCTCCTCTGATTCTGGCAGCCTGTAGGGCTGGATATGAATCTGAAACTGGTTCTATTGCACAGAAATTAGCTAACGCATTAGACCGAGAAATAATTGCATCTCCAGGCATGGTTCATGCTGAGTGCAACGATGAAAAGACTCATATAGTAAAAATATGTAGCGATCGGCCTTTTTTGACCTTTGCTCCCTCAAATCGTTCTTAATTAAGGCTCAGCTTCATGCCTGAAACCTCCCAGTTAACCTGCCCCACCTGCGGTAAATTCTGCCCTGTTCACGATCATCGTCATCGCAAATGGCGCCACCTTGATACCTGCCAGTTCACCACGCTCGTCGAAGCCGATGTTCCCCGCATTATGTGTCCGGAGCATGGATGCCAGACGCTGCCTGTTCCGTGGGCGGGATCTGGCAGCCGATATACGCTGCTGTTCGAATCGTTCGTTCTCTCATGGCTGAAAATCAGCACTATTGACGCCGTCAGAAAACAACTTAAGCTCAGTTGGAATGCGGTTGACGGTATTATGACCCGGGCAGTTAAGCGGGGACTTGCCAGGATAAAAAAACCATTATCCGCCCGTCATATGAATGTGGATGAAGTCGCCTTTAAAAAAGGTCATCGCTATATAACAGTGATCTCCGATCGCGATGGACGGGCGCTGGCCTTAACGGATGATCGCGGTATAGAAAGCCTTGCCAGTTATCTTCGTACACTCACTGACAGCCAGTCGTTGTCTATCAAAACACTTTCGATGGACATGAACGCAGGCTATATAAGGGCAGCGCTCATTCACTTACCCAACGCGCTTACTGAACACTGCATATCAGGTCAGCACCGCGCAGGATGCCTACGTTAATTACACGGTGGACATTTCGGTGACATCGCTGTTGCTGGCGGGATCAACCGGTCGCGTCTATCTGGACTACGCCGACAACGCAGCAATGACGACCAATCTGTTTACAGTGAACGAGTCACCAAACGGAACGGGCGGCGTGCTGAACGTGACCAACATCGGCACAGGCAACGTGGGGGGGATGGATTCCGGCAGGGAAATACGTTCGAATAAGAACGGTAGCAGTCAGCGGAACGCCGACTTTTACATTCGTGAGAGGCCAGGAAGTGCTTCAGTAATCGTTATCAACATCATCAGCCGCCGACCTGAATATCAGCCAGGCGGCTATCACAAACACCACTGCAACCCCGCAAATTGCCCACCACATAATCACCTCCGCCTCTACAATCTAAATCTCCTTGCTTCTCATGGGTTTTTCAATTCATTCATTCGATCCTCTTGATCAAAATCACTGATCGCCATTGCTGTATGTATATACAGTTTATCGAGGGTTAACCAATGGGATTCCCATCTCCAGCGCAGGATTACATCGAGCCACGCCTCGACCTTAACGAGATTTTCATTCCGAACCGGGCCAACACCTTCATGATCGAGACGGCGACGGGGCAGAGATAGACCGCGCCGCAAAAATGAAGCCAGGCGATATGGTCGCGTTCCAGATTGATGGCTGCCCGATGATTGGCAAATGGTACCCGAAGCACCTGATGATTGAAGACGGTCTGATCGAGGATGAGCAACTGGAAGAGGTGATTGTATTAGGCGCGGCGAAGGTGGAAGTGATGACGCTGGGTGAGAACTGGCGGCCGACGATTTGATAAAATGGCCTGAAAAATATTGTTTCAATTGGACACAAACAGAAAAGCCCCAGACCGAGAGCTGGGGTTTTTTTGTTTGGATCCAAATGCGCGTGCATTTCACGTGCATTCTTTTTTCTCTATTTGGTCCACGTACTGTCTGGTCAGTGTCCTTAAATAGCTGTTTTCACTGCTATTGTCCGGGTGTGGTCCTATCAAAAGTGGTGGAGCTGGCGGGAGTTGAACCCGTGTCCGAAATTTTGTAACTAACTAATTTATAACGGCTAAAAAGTTGCTTTTATTTCTGCGGCTCCTTTACGGCTCCTTTCAGTTCCTGCCACTGACCAGCTTTGGCTTCCTCTCCGTGTTGCCGTCATACTCCTTCAGATAGCGACCGTAATGCCGGAATAGCATCTCCGGCCCTTTATGGCCCATTTGCGCCGCCAGCCAGAAAAGGTTTACTCCGCGACTGATCAGGCGAGTGGCAAACGTGTGTCGGGTCTGATAGGGGTTGCGATACCTTATACCGGCTTTCCGTAGCGTTGGCACCCAGGCCTTTTTTCTGATGGCATCCGCGCTGGCCCATGGCTTGTTTGTCTTTGGATCCTCAAAGACACAGCCGTCCTTCATGAAGCTGAATGGCTTTTGCTCATTGAGCGCGATCATCGCTTCCTCAGTTAATTCTACCTTGCGCGTTCCCGCCTTCGTTTTAGTCCCTTTCGTCACGCCTGACACGCTGGCGCTCTGTACATGCGCCGTCTTTTCAACGAAATCAATGTCCTTCCAGCGAAGTGCGCACAGTTCGGAGCTGCGTAGCCCTGTCTGTATCGCAAACCTGAATAAGTTCTCCCACTGTTTATTGCCTGTTGATGTTAACAGCGCTCCCACCTCAGCCGGCGACAGCGGGTCGACAATATAACTACTTTCTGCATCGCTTTTATTGCTTTGATACCGTGATGCTGTGACCAGCGAAACCGGGTTGATTTGCAGTACCCCATCAGTTACAGCTTCATCCAGCGACGAGCGCAGAAAAGAAAGCTGATTTCTGATGGTTTTGAGTGTTGTCTTCTGGTTCTGGATCCACTGCTTTAATGCCGCTGGTGTTAACTCGCTGGCTGGTAATATATGCAATGACGACAGAGCACTACGGCATTTTTTATAACCGCCAATTGTTGATGGCGATAAATTACGTGTCTCACAAATATCAATATATTCGTCGAGGTACATTTTGATAGTTTTACCGGATGCGGCATTACCAAAAATTTTTAACCGTGCTGAACGAGGGAAATATTCTGCGTAATTAAAAGTCCCTCGTTCAATTTTATTGTGGATTTCGCCGAGAGTTCTCTCGGCGTATTTGATATTTTTATTATTTACTTCAAGGTTGGATAATGGTTCCCGGCATTTAACTCCCTTATAAGTAAATGTGATATTAATAGTTTCCCCGTTACTATGTTTCCTGATTGTCACGCCGCGTGGGAGTTTAGGCGATTCTGTCGAGCCCATTTTGCAACCTCACTAAGATCTATCCATCTCTCCTTAACACCGTCAATCTTTAAAACCTGAACACCTTCGCGCCAGACTCCACGTTGCACACGTTTAGTAATTGCATCGGAGGTTTCTCCGGTTTCTTTGCAATAAGTTGAGATGGGAACACAATCGAGGCTCAGCATAAATTTCTCCATTGCCCGGCTGCACCCGGGCTATTAGGGTTATTATTCGGCGCTGGCGGGCAGTAGTCTCTGCCAGATTGCCGATACATATTTCACCTGGTGGCGGGCATCGGCCAGTGCGTTGTGGGCCACACCATCAAATGGCATATCGCGCTTGGGATCGAAACCAAGCTGTTTGCCGAGCAGCACCATGGTGCGCACGTCGCTGTCGTTCCAGAATTGCCACGGGCAGGTTTGGCTGGCGCGTTCATAGGCTGAACGTAAAATAACGTTGTCGAAGTTGACGCCATTTCCCCACACTTTCAGGTAACGCGGGTTGTCAGAGTTACGGCTGATAAACGAGCTCAACTCGGAGAGAGCAAAGGTAATGCTTCTCGTATCGTCGGTACAAATAGCGGCGCGAGCCTCCGCTGATTGCTTCAGCCACCACAGAATGGTGTCACCATCAGGAGTAGCCCCCTGATCCATGGCGCTGGCGAGGTTGACGGCCACATAGAACTCAGCACCCAGCTCACCGCTTTTCGGGTCGAAAAACACAGCACCGATCGCGACAATTGGCGCAGCAGGCTTATTGCCCATGGTTTCGAGGTCGATCATTAAGTTGTTCACGTTATAAAGTCTCCTGTTTTGGTACTGCTTTAATCATCGCTGCCCAGCACAACTCAGCCCGGCGTGCCGCCTGTCGGCAACCGCTCAATGCTTCGTATTCCTCCCACTCTTTTTCATCGCTGAAATGTGGATCTGGCTCTGATTCGAAGCCGTTAATAATCATGTCCTCGGTCGGAACGATCGGCACTATCACGTAACCGGGCGGCGCAAAGTAGCGAACTTCTACCGTTTTGTCAGGCCCGGATGCCGGATCAAGGCCAATTACCAGAGATTTGCCAGCGTTTGGATGTAATTTCCGGATGCCATCCGCTATATCTACTAATGTGGATGAGTAATCACGCTGGGCGTCGTTCCCGAACTCGAACGAGCCCGTATCGGGATCATGCCGTCCGTGCTGGTTGTCGTAAGCCTCACGCTGTTGGTCCACCCATTTTGCAGCAGCTTCAATTCCATCGCGGTAGTACGACACTACCGGCAGTGGGATTCTATAGAGTGGAAATTGATACTCACCCATGGCTTCGCGAGTGATATTAGCGTGAGATTGTTGTTCCAGAATTATTGGAACTTCAGCACTGTAATAACCAAATGGTTCCTGCTCCATGGCAGCAAGTAACGAACGGGCCATCATTTCAGCCTCTTCCGCAGGAAGCACAACGTTGTGCCCAGCGCTGTATTTGGCGCGCCATGATGCGATTGTCTGAAGGCGTTCTTTGTTAAGTTCGCTGGTGGTCATCACTCTTCTTCCTCTGGCAAGACCAGGATGGTGTCGTCCGGCACAGTGATGGTGAGCTGGACACTGTAACCACGCTCATGCATGGCGTAAGTGACGGGCCACGCTGGCAGCGGCGTATCTTCGGCAACCTGACTGATGCCGATGCTCCACAGCCCGGAGTCGAGGTAATAACCGACAACCTGCATTTCACCCTCTGCGGATTTGAGGTGATAGATGCCTGGAGAGTTGTAGCAACCAATCTCCTCGCGGATCGCGCCTTCGCATTCCAGCAGATCATCGCTGGCACCGTAGAAATGGAGGTGTTTAACTTTAGTTTGTTCGTTCATTGTGATTTATCCCCGCGTAAAATTTCGTTCTCTGCCATAAGGGTGACGCGCTGATCCATAGCTTCACTTAGGGCAACAAAGGTCACATCCAGTCTGGTGGCGACTTCACGCATTAACTGTGCCGCTGCTGGTGGAAGGTCAGACGCTGCTATGCGTGCCGCGGCAACCAGTTCTTTTACTTTCATATGTTGTTGCATGCGCTCAGCTCCATCAGTTCGTTAAAGCGAGTCATGAACAGTCCGTAAGCCTGACCTGGGCGGAGAGGAATGATCTGTATAATGTCGCTGGTGGGGATGCCTTCGAGGATGGGCCATGGTGTACCGTCGTCAATGTCCAGATCCCGGCGTTCGGTAGCCAGCATTGTCAGATCGGCATATTTCACTACAGCAGACTGTGTGAGCGGCAGATTGAATTTAAAGCGGATCAGTTCGTCGACAAACGCCTCAATTCGGCGGTAGTCCGGCAGCAGGGCTTTAAGCGGTGCGGGAATATCCTGACAATACGCTTCTGCGGCGTCGTGCATCAGCGCTTCAAAGGCAAACTCAGGCTCTACCAGCTGGCTGCACAGAACTGAGTGTTGGGCCACGGAGTAGAACTCCGGCAGGTGGCCGGCAAAGCGGCAGATATGGGAAAGCGCGGTTGCTATATCTTCGATCTCAATATCGTCAACAGTGGCATTCACATAGTCGAATTTCTTGCCTGATAATGTCTGTATGTAGTTCATCGGTTTTATTTCTCCATTTATTCGCAGCTGCACCTGCGGCTGATTTTTGGTTGCACGAATCCCTCGCCAGATGGCGATATTTAAATGAATTACGCTTCACTAATTGCCCCGCGGGGCAGGGCAATTAAGGCTGAGCAATTACGCTTTAAAGTTACCGATAAAGGTTTCTACTGGCTCGCCGTTGAATTTGCCGATCAGCAGGTCGCGGAATTCGTTGGCGATTGCTTCTTCCTGTGCTTCAAGTTGAACAATGCGCAGAACAAAACGAGGTTCGTCACCAGTGAGCAGACTATTTCGAAGGCTGAATGCACGCTCACCGAGTCCTTCATACGGCACGCATTTGAACTCAAACGCTACCGGCATAACATCTTTGCTGCTGGCCTCAACACTCTGCATCAGCGATTTTTTCCCGCTGAAATCACCGTCTTCATGATCCTGCTGGGTGGCCTGCTGGATAGTAATGCGTCGAACAGCCTGAGCAGCCTGTGAAATTTGCATGGTATTTCCGTCAGCATCAAAGGCCAGCAGGTAATCACTCCAGTCTTCCAGCCATTCAGCGATTTGCTTTTGCTTCAGGCGGTCGCCGTTAATTGCCAGTAGCGCGCGGAAAGGAGCAGTCTGCTTCAGGGTGATTGCAGCAACGTTATCAGCATGGCCCGGATTATCCAGCGTACCGATATTGAACACGGAGCGCGCAGTCATATTGTCCGCATCAATAAAGCAGCGAGCAGGTTCCTCGGTGCTGGCGTAGCCTTTAGAATAACGGGCAAAATCATCAATGCTGGTTGTGGTCATGGCCCCACGGAAACGGAAGCGCTCGAGACTGTAACGCTCCAGGCTTTCAACGCTGGTATTCGCAGGAAGTAACGCAGTCGGACAGGCAAGACCTTTAAGGTCTTCGAGGTGGTGGCCGGAGAGGACCAGATCTTTAACCTGCTGAATTGCGCTGCTGTCTAATTGCTGGGACATATAAAATCCTTATTAACTAATGATCAAATTGGTGGCAGTGAATTAGTTGTCAGCGGTTCACTGAGCCGCTTTAAGCTTTCCGTCTGTGGCGCCGTTGATACTGAACAATTGCCCCTGATCCTCCTGCAGGATGGTGAGCTTGCCGCCTTTGTTAACCCACATTGGCGTTTCAGTGGTGTCCTCTTCGGAGGCTTTACCGCGTGGCGTCGGAGTGCTGTAGTTCAGCTTGTGCTTGATCTTGACGCGCTTCTCTTCAACGGAATTCCCCATACGCTCAAAATCAAAGGTGAGGACCACTTTGCCTTTGGTGCCATTATTCAGAACGCCCAGCGCGGTGGTATTAAGCGCGGCGGCGATTTTGTTCATGAACACGCCGGCGTCCAGCTCGCCCAGAAAATCAGGCACTACGGTCATGCGATCATTGCTCATAGCATTTCCTCTCGGTTAAGCGGCTGCCGCCGCCGTAAGTTTCTCCATACACAACAGAGAAGAGCACCTGCGCGCTGGTCATGGGTGAGAAGACCATTTCCTTAACGCCCGGGTGGATTGGGTTATGAGCCCGTCGCCCGGTGATGCTCTTGTCTCTTGAGTAAAAAGGGCGGCACCAGGGACTTCAAGGGATGGAACTGGTACCGCCAAGACTACACACAGTAATATTTGTGTTGCTTATAGGTACATTATGTACCTCAAGGGTACATTGTCAAGTATAAAAAAACCTGCCGAAGCAGGTTGGTTGGATTTGATTAAACTTTGTTTTTATATCTTCTTGGTTTTCCGGAGAATATTACTGTACCAATGATGGAACAATTACCGTTAATTTTTATATAGGGTTCTGGCCAGTTTGGGTTCAGGGCCTTTAGGAACCTTTGTCCACTATCTTCGATTAGTCTTTTAAAGGTTGTTTCACCAGTATCATGCATGATCGCTATTACATCATCCCCATGTACTGCCGGAACCTCAGGGTCGACAAAGACCATGTCTCCTGGTCGATATTCATTGATCATTGAATCCCCGATGACTCGTAGAATATAAGTCATTGAGCCACATGGGACAGGGCAAGGATATGTCTCTGTGTTGTTCAAATCTACCTCAGCATAGCCAACTTCGGTCCATGCTCCTGCCTGCACCCAGGATATAACCGGAACCATAGTAATATTTCTATTAGTGTCGGAAACATCGGGATTTTTTGCAACATTGGTCGTTTGATGTTCCTGATCTAGCCATCCTTGTGGCAAGTCGAAGCACTTCTCGATATGCCGAGCCATGGCATCACCAATGTTTTTGGTTGCACCGTCACCCATGAACCTGCTGGTCTGGGTTGGCTCGCGATCAATCATGTTGGCAAAGAACGAATTCCCACCAACACCATCTCTCAATTTTCTGGCGTTTATCCGCCTGATTTCTTGGATAGTTTTCATTCCACAATTAGACAGTTTGTACCTCAATGGTACAAGTACCTTGATGGTTCATTTAATTGGTGTAATATGTACACAGGAGGTACATATCATGAAAGAGTGTTGGGACTCTTTAACAAAAGAGCAGCAATGTAGTTTGGCTGGAAGCGTTGGCTCTACCACTGGTTATCTGAGGCTTGTTTTCAACGGCTACAAAAAAGCGGGTTTTTCGTTAGCTAAAAAGCTGGAAGAAACGACCTCGGGGGTGATTTCCAAATCAGATCTTCGCCCTGACATTTATCCAAAACAATAGCAGAAGCTCAGATTTTTTTTACCACAGATTTTAGGGGGCAGCCGTGGGTAACGAACCTGAATGGAAGATTGATAAACAGCCTGTATGGCTGGTGGCAGCAATTAAAAAAACGATCGCTGAACTGCCTGGCGGATACGCCGAGGCGGCTGAATGGCTTGATGTTACGGAGAATTCGCTCTTTAACCGTCTGCGTGCCGATGGTGATCAGATTTTCCCGCTGGGCTGGGCGATGGTGCTGCAGCGTGCTGGTGGCTCAAACCACATTGCTAACGCCATTGCGCGCCATTCCAACGGTGTATTTGTTCCGATTGCGGACATTGAAGACGTTGATAACGGCGATATCAACCAGCGCCTGATGGAGTCCATCGAGTGGATCGGGAAACACTCTAATTTTGTGCGAAAAGCGACAGCGGACGGTGTGATTGACGCTGAAGAGCGTGCGCAGATTGAAGAGAACAGCTATCAGGTGATCGCCAAATTTCAGGAGCATATCACGCTGCTATACCGCGTTTTCTGTGCTTCAGAAAAGAGTGACGCCCGCGAGTGTGCAGCTCCGGGCGCCGTGGCAGATAAATCTATGTGTATGGAGAAATCCGCATGAGCAATTTAACCGCAAATTGTCATTTGCCGCAACTCAGGATGATCCCGGTACCGGGCACTCCTTCGTTTCGGTATGAGCGCATGGTATCGGGTCGCTGGGTTTCATGTAACCACAGTCGCGCGGCTCGAATTGTGGGGGTATTCAACCGGAGGGCTTCCCAATGGTTCAGCAAATAAATGGGATAAATGTTACGTCCACGGTTCCCTCGCTGATTGGTGGCTGTGTAACGATGAGCAGCCGTGAAATATCAGCGCTGGTTCACAGTAAACATGGTGATGTGAAACGCTCTGCTGAGCGTCTTAATGCTGCTGGCCTTTTAACCGCGCCGTTGGCGCAGTTCGATTTTGAGCATAACGGCAACGTGTATCAGGAGTATCGGTTCAATAAGCGTGATTCGCTGGTATTAGTTGCCCGCCTGTCACCTGAATTTACCGCTGCGGTTGTGGATCGCTGGCAGGAACTGGAGAGTAAGTCGAGTATTCCTCAGACGCTTCCTGAAGCTCTCCGCCTGGCTGCTGATATGGCTGAACAAAATGCGCAGCTGGCGCATAAGGTACAACAGGACGCGCCAAAGGTAGCTTTCGTAAACCACTACGTAGAGTCCGGTGGTGCTAAAAGCCTGCGTGAGACGGCGAAGATCCTCAACATGCCGGAAAAAGCGATGCTCGACGTGCTGCTGCGTGACAAGGTTTTGTTCCGCCAGTCCGGCAATCTGCTACCTCATGCCCTGCGCCAGCGTGATGGCCTGTTCACTGTCAAAACTGGCACGTCAGATTTCGGTCATGCCTATACGCAAACCCGCGTAACCCCTCGTGGCGTCCAGTGGATCGCCGAGCGCTACGCCTCCGAATTGATGGGGGGCTAACGTGACAGAGCATATTCAACCCCTGAACCGATATTACCGGGATCATCACGGCATCGTCGTGAATGTGACTGGTTATGACGCAGCCGGACAGCGTGTTATCTACCGCCGCCCGGGTTACGAATGGGAGTGCGTAGCGCCGCTGATTGTGTTCCGCGCAAGATTCAAGAGGATGGACAAGTGAGCAGCAAACTTCATGGCCTTGTATGGGAAGGGTGCGCGCATGCTGGCCTGATACTTTCTCGCGTGGCTGTCATGGCGCGTCTGGCTGATTACAGCAATAACGAAGGCTTATCCTGGCCGGCGGTAGAGACTATTCAGCGCGAGATTGGGGCAAAGAGCACAACCACAGTATCCACGGCGATTGCTGAGCTGGAGCGTGATGGCTGGCTGGTGAAGACTGAGAGAAAGGCCGGGGGTCGGAACCTCAGTAACCTTTATCAGATTGACGTTGAAAAATTGGAGGCAGCAGCCGAGGCAGCACGGGCATTTTATAAAACCGCGAAGAAGCGATCTTCCCGCACTATCCCCCCAAATATTGACCCCTCAAAAAATGACGGGTCAACGGTTAACCCCTCAAATATTGACCCCTTAACCGTTGAGGGGTCAACGGTTGATAAAAACGTGGCAGTTAACCCCCCAATGGTTGACCCCGATCCGTCAGTAACTACTGATCCGTCAGATAAGGGATCTTCTTGTCCGGGTGCTACGCCACCGGACGAAGATTCCGATGATGATTCTTCAGAGGAGAATTTCACTTCCCGACATCCCGAAGCGGTTGTCTTCAGTGCGAAGAAACGCCAGTGGGGCAGCAGGGAAGATCTGACCTGCGCTGAGTTTATCTGGGGCAAAATTATCGTGATGTACGAGCGGGCGGCAGAAGCCGACGGTGAGGTGGTTCGTCCCAGAGAGCCAAACTGGACCGCATGGGCGAACGAAGTGCGTTTGATGGTGGCGCAGGATGGCCGGACGCATAAACAAATCTGCTCGCTGTTCAAACGCGCTAACCAGGACAAGTTCTGGTGCAAAAACATCCTCAGCCCGGCAAAACTGCGAGAAAAATGGGATGAACTCTCGTTAAAACTCAGCGCGTCAGCAGCGCCGCAGCAATCCGGCCCCGTCAGCGGCGGTCACTGGAATAGCCCTGAAGCCTGGGAGAACACGTTATGAACAAACTGATTTCAGCAGTCAATAACCGTGACGCTGGCATGCTGGCGCACATGATGGGCCACCAGCAACAGCGAGTGGTCAATGCCGAAGCCGAAAAGCTGGTGGATGCGCTGTTTGAAAACCTTCTGCGGATCTTCCCGGCTGCACAGAACACGGTATTGCGGACGGCTGAGGACGTGGCCGCCATGAAGCGGCAGTGGATTCTGGCCTTTGCCGAGAATGGCATTACGACCGTTGAGCAGCTTCGTGCCGGGATGCGCATGGCGCGCCAGCAGGGTAACGACTTCTGGCCGTCCTGCGGCAAATTCATTGGGTGGTGCCGTGAGAGCGCCCGCCTTGCTGCTGGTTTGCCTTCTGATGATGACGTTATGGATGAGTTTCAGCGTTATGCGCGTGAGCGCCATCAATACGCAACCCCGGAAGCCTTTCCATGGGCCCATGACGTTATGTATTGGGTCGTCCTGGATGTTCGCCACCTGATGCACCAGCACAACTACACCGAAGCTGAGGTGTTACGGTCGATCAAATCCCATATGCGCAAGTGGGAGCGTGAGCTGGAAGCCGGAAGGGGGATCCCGAAACCAGTAATGCAACTGGCGGATAAACGCCGCCCACCATCAGCAGCAGACCTTCTTGATCCTACAGGTTCAGCGGCTTTTCGACAGGCTGGTGATGCATTTCTGGCACGTATCAGAGCAAGACAGCAGGGGAAAAATTAAAGTGAGTTTAAATACATATAGTCAGTCTTTAGAAGCTCTCCGCAATCAGAAAAGCCACGAACTGAAAGAGGTTGGCGATCAGTGGCGCACGCCGGAACTGTTGTTCTGGGGCATCAATGCGATGTTTGGGCCGCTGATGCTGGATTTGTTCGCCGACGACAGTAACGCCAAATGCCCGGTCTGGTACACCGCTGAAGACAACGCTCTGACACAGGATTGGTCGGAAATGCTTGCCTCCATCGGTGGCGCCGCGTTCGGCAATCCGCCCTATAGCCGATCGCAATACGACGGTAAGCAGGCGATCACCGGCATGAGTCATATCATGAGCTATGCCTCTGCCATGCGTGAGAAGGGCGGTCGCTATGTGTTCCTCATCAAAGCTGCTCCGAGTGAAACATGGTGGCCTGAAGATGCTGATCATATTGTTTTCATCCGTGGCCGCATTGGCTTCGACCTTCCTGCATGGTTTATCCCGGCAGACGAGAAACAGCAGCCTACCAGCGCATTTTTCGCTGGCGCCATAGTGGTATTCGATAAGTCATGGCGTGGCGAGCGTTTCAGCTACATTCATCGCAGTGATCTGGAGGCTAAGGGGCGGGCATTCATGTCGCTGGCCCAATTTGCCGCGGCAAAAGTGGCACCGCCAGCTCCGGCGGAAGGGGTTACTTCTGCTGCTGCAGATCTGCCAGAAGTGGAGTCGCGTATCTGGCCGCTGGAGGTTGGTCTGGTATTCAATCAGGTTGAGGGCGCGGATTCTCTGGAGTTGGCCCAGCAGAACAAGCTGAAGGCGAACATCAATCAGCTCTGGCTTGAGCGTATGCCCACCAGCGAAATAATCACCGTGGCTGGTGGTCTGGTCAACAGCATGCAGGGAGCCGTCAATGCGTGAAATTATCGTTGATAACTTTGCTGGTGGCGGCGGCGCGAGTACCGGGATCGAGCTGGCGATCGGGCGCAGCGTGGATATTGCCATCAACCACGACGAGAACGCGATCGCCATGCATAAGACTAACCACCCGGATACCCTGCATTATTGCGAGTCCGTGTTTGACGTTGATCCGCTGGCGGCCACTGGCGGTAATCCAGTCGGCCTCGCGTGGTTTAGCCCTGATTGCCGTCACTTCTCAAAGGCGAAGGGTGCTAAGCCGGTAAAAAAAGAGATTCGCGGTCTGGCGTGGGTAGTGGTGCGCTGGGCGCTGGCGAAACGTCCGCGTGTCATGATGCTGGAGAATGTGGAGGAGTTCAAAACGTGGGGACCGCTGCTGGCAGACGAAATGCGCCCGGATCCATCCCGCGCGGGCGAAACCTTCTCGGCGTTTGTCGGCATGCTGTCTGATGGCATCCCTGCGGATCATCCCGCCCTGGCTGAGGTGTGCGAGTTTCTGTCCATACCGGAAGGTAGCGAGCAGGCGCAGCGCCTTATTAACGGGCTGGGCTACAGCATCGATTACCGCGAGCTGCGAGCCTGCGACTTCGGCGCGCCGACGATCCGCAAGCGATTCTTTATGGTCATGCGCTGTGATGGTGAGGACATTCACTGGCCAGAGCCAACACATGGCGATCCTAAATTGCTTGAGGTTCAGAGCGGAAGGCTGGCGCCATGGCGTACTGCGGCGGAGTGTATCGACTGGTCAATCCCCTGTCAGAGTATCTTTGAACGTCCAAAGCCGCTGGCGGAAAATACGCTGAAGCGCATTGCGCGTGGTATTGAGCGGTTTGTGCTGAACAATCCGACGCCGTTTATTGTGAAGTGTAACCACACCAGCAATCGCACGGCATATGACTGCTTTCGTGGGCAGGGCATTGATAGTCCGCTGCAGACTATTACCAAAACTCACGGATACGCTGTTGTGAACCCGTTTATCGCCGGTAATGGTGGTAGCGAATATCAGGCGAAGCCGCGGGCGATAAATAAACCGGCCCACACCGTGTTGAAAGAGTCCCGCGCCTGCCTGGTGGCGCCAATGATAGCCCGCCAGTTTGGTAACAGTACCGGACACGGCGCTGATGAACCGAATGGAACAGTAACCGCTGGCGGTGGTGGAAAGTCGCAACTGGTGACCACCTTTCTGGCGAAACACTTCGGCGGTAATTATACGGGGCCGGGTGCCGCTATGGATGCACCTGCACATACCGTAACGACCACTGATCACCATGCTGTTGTGACCTCACACCTGGTTCATCTGCGCGGTACCTGCAAAGATGGTCGGAAAGTGGATCAGCCCATGCCTACGGTGACCGCCGGCGGTCTGCATATCGGAGAGGTTCGCGCCTTCCTGATGAAGTACTACGGCAATGAAAAAAGCGGCGTATCGCTGGATGAACCGCTGGGAACCGTCACAACCAATGATCGCTTCGGCCTGGTAACGGTTGATGGTGCCGACTACCAGATCGTCGATATTGGCATGCGCATGTTGCAGCCTCATGAGTTGTATAAGGCCCAGGGCTTTCCTGAAGGTTACATTATCGATCGTGATTATCGCGGCCAGCGCTATGCAAAAGACAAGCAGGTAGCGCGCTGCGGTAACGCCGTTCCGCCCCCGTTTGCCCGTGCGCTGGTAGAAGCCAACCTGCCCGAGTTATGCAACCAGCAGCGGGAGGTTGCATGAGAGCGCTGTTAACCCCTGAAGTTGTGCCACGTCTTGGCGTGGTACTGCTCAAACCGGGCAAAGAGTTGATGCGCCTTTTCTCCGCGGGGCGCGTGCTGGTGGAGTCCGAACCGGAGAACATGGCCAGGCTGTCAACCGGCCGTGTACCGGATGCCCGGCAGCCGCTGGCGGAGGATGAAGCGCTGATCCCATTTTTCACTGATGAGAGGGTGATCCGTGCTGCGGGTGGTCTCTCCGGGCTGGATCACTGGCTTGAGCGGAATATCGGTGAATGTCAGTACCCGCATTCGGATTATCACCATCATGAGCTGGTGACCATGCGACACGCCCCGGGCGCGATGATGCTCTGTTGGCACTGTGATAATAAACTTCGCGAGCAGTCAACCGATCTGCTGGCTGGTATAGCGCGCCGTAACGTTATTGACTGGATCATTGATACCGTGCTGGTCGGCCTTCGGTTTAATCGCGAGCGGGAATTGTCGATCGCTGAGCTGTGCTGGTGGGCTATTTATGTCGGTGTGGTCGATGCCATTCCGGAAGAACTGGCAGCCAGAGTGATGCAGATGCCCTATGAACCGTTTCCGTCTGTATATAAAGAAAGCGACATTATTGCCGCGGATAACCGACCAACCGTCGCTCTGCAGGGGAGGATAAAAACAGCTGGATCGTTAAAAAGGTGCAGGCCACAGGGAAATCAGCAGGTAATGCAGGAGCAGCAGCCAAAGGTTATTGCATTGAGCGCAGATCCTGAATCACCGGAGTCGTTCATGTTACGGCCTAAGCGCCGCCGCTGGGAGAATGAGAAGTATACGCGCTGGGTAAAAAGCCAGCCCTGCGAGTGTTGTCGCCGTCCGGCCGATGATCCGCATCATGTTATCGGTCATGGGATGGGTGGCACTGCTACCAAAGCCCACGACCTGTTCGTGTTCCCTCTGTGCAGAGAGTGTCACGACAAATTGCATGCCGATGTTGCGGCGTTCGAGCAGAAACATGGCACGCAGCTGGAGCTGCTGTTTCGTTTTCTGGATCGGGCGCTGGCGATCGGCGTAATCGTAAAAGCGTAATTGTATGGAGCGCGAGCAATGAATTTAGAATCATTACCGAAGTTTTATTCCCCAAAATCACCAAAACTGGACGACAGCACACCAGCGACAGGCAGCGACGCGCTGACAATTACCGATGTTATGGCGGCGCAGGGGATGGTGCAAAGCCGGGCCGAACTTGGTTTTTCTGCTTTTCTGGGGAAAGCGGGGATCAGCGTCAGCGACCGTGAAAAGGCCATATGTCTGCTGGCTGAATACGCGCTCACCCGCTGTGATAGTGTGGCGGCGTTACGTAAGCTGGATGATGCAGTGAAGCCGGAGGTTATGCAGATCCTAGCGACCTTCGCTTTCGAGGACTATTCCCGAAGCGCTGCCAGTGTTAAAACCTGCGATTGTTGCCATGGGAGGGGATTTATTGAGGCTGATGTTTTCTCCATGAAATCGCACTACACAATGCGATTGCCGCAGTGGGCTAAAGATCTCCGTCAGTCGCCAAGTGACTTCGAAGTTAAGCGGCAAGTAAAGGAGACAGTCCATGTACTCTGTAAACACTGTAAGGGGAAGGGGGTTGTATCGGCGGCTTGCAACGACTGCAGAGGGCGCGGCAAGGCGATCAATAAAGAGAAATCGGAAGCTCAAGGTGTACCGGTTCTCGATGATTGCCAGCGATGTGGCGGGCGAGGTTACGAACGTGTGCCGTCTACTGAGGCATTTCGGGCCGTTTGTGCCGCCACCGATGCTATTTCGTTGGATACATGGAAGAAGAGCGTCAAAAAGTTCTATGACGGTCTTGCCGTTATGCTCAGCATTGAAGAAAGCGAGGCGAATGTTGTATTGCAGGCCGTGACCAGATAGATGTTTACTTTTCCCGAAAATGTGTTAATTTTTACTTAACGATGGGCTTTGTATATCCACCGTTAAAACACAATATCAGACCTCGCTTCGGCGGGGTTTTTTTATGTCTTGTGCAAAGACTTCTTGCTGCTGTCTGCAACCAGAGTTATCTGTATGTCACGCTATTTTTTAAGGTAAAAGGCATGCTAAATCAGCAAGATATGACCGAAACAGCAAAGGCTGTTTTCAATGAGTTAAGCGATGAACCGGCTACAGTTGGCGAAGTTGCCCAGAATACGCATCTGACGCGCGAGCGCTGCCAGTTAATACTGACGCAGCTTGTGATGGCGGGTTTATCAGATTACCAATTCGGATGTTATATGCGCCCTCGGCACTGAGGGCTGTCTGCTGTGAAGAATGGGCGGCTGGTGGGTGTTGGAGCACTCCACCAGCCATTCGCTCATGTTTGAGGTCACAAGCGAACCGAGGCCCACCGCTTTAGCGCTAAAGCACAATGAGCCTATCAGAGTCCCGCTTACTGATCTATGAAAAATACTGTGAAAATAAACAGTGTTGAGTTAATCAACGCTGACTGCCTGCATTACATCGCCACCCTTCCTGATAACTCCATCGACCTGATTGTTACCGATCCGCCTTACTTCAAGGTGAAGCCAAACGGATGGGATAACCAGTGGAAAGGGGATGAAGACTATCTTCGCTGGCTCGATCGCTGCCTGGCTGAATTCTGGCGAGTGTTGAAACCCGCCGGGAGCCTTTACCTGTTTTGCGGCCACCGGCTGGCTGCAGATATTGAAATCTTAATGCGCGACCGCTTCAGCATCCTGAACCACATCATCTGGGCTAAACCGAGCGGTCGCTGGAACGGCTGCAATAAAGAAAGCCTGCGCGCGTATTTCCCTGCCACTGAGCGTGTTCTGTTTGCTGAGCACTATCAGGGGCCATGCAAGCCCAAAGACGATGGCTATGCGGCAAAATGTGGTGAACTCAAACAGCATGTGCTGACACCGCTCATTGCCTATTTTCAGGATGCGCGGGAAGCGCTCGGCGTCACCTCGAAACAAATCACTGAGGCCACCGGCAAGAAGAACATGGTCTCGCACTGGTTTGGTTCCAGCCAGTGGCAGCTGCCGGGTGAAGCTGATTACCTCAAATTGCAGGAGCTTTTCACCCGGCTCGCTATCGAGAAACATCAGCGTGCCGAACTGGCGCAGCCACATCACCAGCTGGTGGCAACATACCAGTCACTGAACCGTAAATATTCCGAACTGCTGGAGGAGTACAAATCCCTTCGGCGGTATTTTGCCGTGTCGGTGGCCGTGCCATACACCGACGTATGGACGCATAAACCCGTCCAGTTCTATCCCGGCAAGCATCCCTGCGAAAAGCCTGCTGACATGCTGAAGCAAATCATCAGCGCGAGCAGCAGGCCTGGGGATGTGGTAGCTGATTTTTTCATGGGCTCCGGTTCCACGTTAAAAGCGGCGATCGATTTAGGCCGTAAGGCCATTGGCGTCGAGCTGGAAACAGAGCGGTTTAACCAGACCGTTGAAGAAATCAGTGCGTTACCAGAAAAATAAACGGCTCACTCAATGAGCCGAAAGCGTCATCAATCGGCTCACCACGTTTGTCATGCTGTGGTGGTCATCTCTTTCAGGCTCAGGGTTTCATCCTCGATATAGCCATGTAGCGCCGCAACCCTGAAGCCTGAATTTCCCCCAACACAGCACCTCGAACATCACTTCGGAGGTGGATTCATGAACCATGCAAACGGGATTTTTGAGCAAACTATGAAATGGATCGCGATGTACCTCCCTTCGGTATACGCAGGTCTGTGCGCCCTGGGCATTTCAGCGCTGATCGACATCAGGGCGGGAAAGCCGAAGCTGTACACCGCAACGGGAGCGCTGATCTGCGGTATTTTCGCCCTGGCCATTTCAGCATTACTTGAATACTTCGGCCTCCCTGCTAATTCCGGCGCGTTTGTGGGTGCGCTGGTGGGCTTCGTTGGTGCTGATCGCCTACGCGATATGGCACTGGCTGTTGTTTCCAGGAGAGCCGGCATCAACACAACGGAGAGCAATAAATGACAGCACGCGGGATCCGCAATAATAACCCCGGCAATATCCGCTGGGGTGACGAGTGGAAGGGGCTGGTGCCAGAAACTCAGCGCACTGATAAATCATTCTGTCAGTTCAAATCGGCGGAGTATGGCATCAGAGCGATGATTATCATCTTGCGCAACTACCAGCGTAAACATGGGCTCAGCACCATCAGCGGTATCATAAACCGCTGGGCACCGACCAATGAGAACGACACACAGGCCTATATCAACAGCGTAGCGAAAGCGACGGGCGTTGATCCTGACCAGCGTATTGATACCAGCGACAGCCGATTCATGATGAAACTGTTGCAGGCCATCATTCAGCATGAAAACGGGGACCAGCCGTACAGCTTTGATGTTTTTGTTAAGGCCATCGATCTGGCGGGGTGACAGATGTTCTCTCTGCTGAAGACATTCTGGAAGCCGTTGACGATCATACTGCTGGTGGTCATTGCGTTTGTTACAGGTGATAGCTGGCGCGATCGAGCGTGGCGAATAAAATGGGCCGATCGTGACGCCGAAGAGTCTTCACAGGCCGCGAGCGCGCAGACCGCCGCCCGTATGATTGAACAAGGGCGCATTATTGCCCGTGATGAGGCCGTGAAAGATGCACAAACGCAAGCCGCAAAAGCTGCTGCCACTGCTGCTGGTCTGTCTGCCACTATTAGCCAGTTGCAGCAACAAGCCAAAAAACTTGCCACCCACCTGGACGCCGCAAAGTACACCGCAGATCTTGCCGCTGCCGTCCGAAGCAAAACAGCCAGCGCCAACGCCGGAATGCTCGCCGACGTGCTCGGAGATATTGCAGCAGAAGCTCAACGTTATGCTGAAATCGCTGACGAACGCTACCGTGCCGGAATGACGTGTGAACGCATTTATGACTCGGTAAGAACATCCAACAATCAATCAGGGGTTATCGATGGCAACTATCATCACGCCGATCATTAAGTATTTTGAGTATGAGCACTTACCTCCGCATTTGCAGGAAGTTAGTAAACCTATCGGTGATCTGGCTAAGCTGATGGATGCAATGCTGCCGAATGGCCCGGAGAAGGCGGTTGGCTTGAGGAAACTGCTTGAGGCGAAGGATGCATTAGTCCGCGCTAAGTTAGGGTAAGACATTCCAGCAGGCATCACCACGCTATTCAGGACTCGTACATGGTTACAATCGCATGTGCGGCCAGCGGCCCATCACTGGCATCAACTGATTGCCTGACTCTCCATCGTGCAAATATCCCGATAATCGCTGTGAACAGTTCGTGGCACGCGGTGCCGTACTGTTCTGCAATATACGCGGCGGATTGCTGCTGGTGGGAAGAGCATTACAGCACCATCACCTCATCGGCTGAACGGTGGTGCGGTGATGAATTTACCGCTCGCCGCTTTGGCATCAACTGCTTTCCCTCGGTGCTGCCAGGCTCCTACAACTCCGGGCAGCGCGCTATTGAACTTGCGATTCATTTAGGTTCCAGCAGGATCCTGTTGCTGGGCTATGACTGCTCAATACGTCATGGCACCCACTGGCACGGTAATCACCAGTTGCTGGCCAACCCGGATAAATTCAGCGTGGCGCGCTGGCATGATGAATTTAGCCGCCTCGATACCATCGCTGGTGGTACTGAGATAATCAACTGTTCCCGCTATACGCGGCTCACCTGTTTTCCTCGCCAGTCGTTAGAGGCTGTGCTTTCTCTGTAGGATATTTATGGCATTAAGACGAAAAGTCAGCATCCGTGGGATGTACGGGCTTGGTGATTCTATTTATCAGCGCGCATTTGTACGCCAGTTCCACGGTGCGTTCCTGCGTACACCGTGGCCTGAGCTTTATTGCGATCTGGATGTTCAGTTTGTTCGCTCCAACACCAGCCTGCGCACGCAGCGTAAAAACGAAGAGAGAACGGGCGTGACTTACGTTCGGGAGCCAGCGCGACCTTCGGAAGTCCTGACCATCTTTTATGGTCCGGAAGAGCTGAAAAAAGGTTCCATTGTCGACGCCATGACGTGGCAGTTTGGCAAGGCGGCCAGCGTGTTCGATTTGCCGTCGTATGGTGAATCGCCAGTGAAGGCGGATAAGCCGATAGCCGTGATTCGTCCTGCCACCGTCCGTAAAGAGTGGGCGAACCCGGCACGCAATCCTGATCCGAAATATCTGGCCGCCGCCGCGCGAGAACTCCGCAGGCACTTCTACGTAGTCAGCCTGGCAGATCTGGAAGAAGACGAAGAATGGCTGGTTGGCGAACAACCGGAAGCCGATTTGCAGCTGCATCAAGGCGAGCTGTCACTAACCGAAATGCTGGCGCTGGTTGAGCAGGCGGCGGTAGTTATTTCCGGGGTGGGCTGGGCGTTGCCGGCGGCTATCTGCTATCAAACGCCCGTCTTCATCGTGCAGGGCGGCTGTGGTGCTCACAATGCACCTCATATCGTTACTGACCCTGAGATGGATTTATCACGGGTTGGGTGGGCTCAGCCTGACGATTACTGCATGTGCGCCAGCATGGATCACGACTGCAGCAAGTACATTTCCGGATTCAACGACAAATTCAAAGGCTGGTTACATGACATCGTTCTCAAATGAACTGCAAAACGGCCTGGTGTGGTTGCCCGAGCTGGGTATGGGGCGTTATCCCGTTCCCGCCGCCCGGCCATATGATGCGAACTATTTCGCCAGATACCGCCAGATGGCTGAAACCTCAATGGGCCTCCAGCTGACTACGGCGCGCCTGCTGCTGGTTGGTCGCCATTATCTGGGGAAAGTACTGGATGTGGGAATTGGCTCTGGCCAGTTCGTCGAGTGCCGCCCGGACACGTGGGGATATGACGTCAACCCGGAAGGCGTTGCATGGCTACAGGCCCGAATGCGCTGGGCTGATCTGTACGCTGCTGATATTACTTTTCCGGCATTAACGTTCTGGGATTCACTGGAGCACATCGACGAACCCGAGGCGGCTGTAGCGAAAGCAGGCCAGTGGGTGTTCGTGTCACTGCCTGTGTTCAGGGACGCCGAGCATATATTGAAATCCCGTCACTACCGCAAAGATGAGCATATCTGGTACTGGACGCACGACGGTTTGCTGAAGTGGTTTGAGGCTCAGGGCTTTGTCTGTGTCGAGCACAACACGATCGAGAGCGCGCTGGGCCGCGACGGTATCAGCAGTTACGCATTCCGGAGGAAATAGCATGCCGCCGAGAACGCCAAAAGCCTGTAGAAAACGAGGATGCAGGAATACCACAACGGACCGTTGCGGCTACTGTGACGAGCACAAGGGGGATGGCTGGCAGCAGTACAAGCCTGGTCAGACCCGCCACCAGCGCGGTTATGGCACGGCCTGGGATCGGCGTCGTATGCGGATCCTTGAGCGTGATGGTGGGCTGTGCTGTGAGCACCGCAGGCAGGGGGTGGCTGTTGTGGCAAAGCATGTTGACCACATCATTCCTAAATCTCAGGGCGGTACGGACGACGATGGCAACCTGCAGAGTCTGTGCACTGCCTGTCACCGTACCAAAACAGCCCGCGAAGGTCGGGGCAGGGGGGCGGGGTAAAATCTCTCCCGCCTTTGCCTTCCCGGACTGCCCGCCTCGTCATATTTTTACGCGCCCAAAATAAGAAACTTTTTTCCGGAAGGCGACGCCTATTGATCAGGAGGTATTTATGGGTGTATCCGTGCGATCTTCCGGCGGCGGTCGAAAAAGAAATTTACCCACTGGGCAAACCAGCAAACTGACCAGAATTGCACCTCCTCCGGAGTTGATGGGGGATGTGGCGATCCGGCTATGGAAAACCCAGAGCAAAATTTTAATTGAGCGGGGTGTGTTCGAGGTCGAGGATGCGCCGATCCTTCTCGCGTACTGCAATGCGTTTCATCTGATGATTGAAGCCGAAAAAGTTATCGCAAAAGAGGGGCTGACCGTCTCCAGTGAGATGGGAGGGGAGAAGAAGCACCCCGCTATCAACGTCAGAAATGACTCTGTTTCTCAGGTTGCCCGTCTGGGTTCGCTTCTCGGACTTGACCCACTGAGTCGACTACGTATGACCAGCGGTAAGAATGATCCGGACGATGCAGGGAATGAATTCGATGAGTTTGATTGATGGCTACATATCCGAACGTCAATGCGGCGAACCAGTATGCGCGGGACGTCGTGAACGGGAAGATTCTGGCATGTCGGTTAACCATTCTTTCCTGTCAGCGTCACCTGGATGATCTCGAACGCGCGAAGGATCCAAACTGGCCCTATCGTTTCGATAAGAATAAGGCTGAACGTTTTTTAAGATTTTCTCAGAAGATGCCCCACACCTCCGGAGAGTGGGCGCGGCGTAAGCTCAGGATAGAGTTTGAGCCCTGGCAAAAATTCTCCCTGGGTGTTCCTTTTGGCTGGGTACGCAAAGACACCGGGTTTCGCCGCTTTACTGAGATCTATATCGAGGTGCCGCGTAAAAACGGTAAATCCGCGATAGCGGCGGCGATCGGCAATTATATGTTCTGCGCCGATGGTGAATATGCCGCGGAAGTTTACTGTGGCGCCACGACAGAAAAGCAGGCGTGGAAGGTGTTTGCGCCGGCGCTGGCGATGGTGAAAAAGCTGCCGTCTTTGCGTCAGAAATTCAGCATTAAGCCCTGGGCTAAACGGATGACCCGCCCGGATGGTTCCGTTTTTGCGCCAATCATCGGTGACCCCGGAGACGGTGACTCACCGTCCTGCGCCATTATCGATGAGTATCACGAGCATGATACCGATGCGCTCTATACCACTATGACAACGGGTATGGGGGCGCGTGAACAGCCTGTAACGCTCATCATTACCACCGCAGGATATGACATTTCATCTCCCTGTTACGAGAAGCGCGCTCAGGTGGTAGAAATACTGGAGCGCATCAGGGAAGGAGGCGAAAACGAGGCCATATTTGGCATCATCTATACCCTTGATGATGATGACGATTGGACAAAGCCGGAAGCGCTGATAAAGGCAAACCCAAACTACGGAGTGTCGATAAAGGAAAGCTTCCTCAGGGCTAAGCAGCTGCTGGCCATGTCCACACCCAGCCAGACCAACAAGATCCTCACCAAACACTTTAACAAGTGGGTGAGTTCGAAAGCAGCCTTCTACAACCTGCAGAAGTGGATGGCAGCAGCAGATAAAACGCTGAAGCTGTCGGATTTTGCCGGAGAGGAATGCTACCTGGGGATTGACCTGGCGTCGAAGCTGGACCTCAACGCTGTTGCGCCGATCTTCAGGCGAGAAATTAACGGACTTAGCCATTTTTACTGTGTCGGCCCGATGTTCTGGGTGCCAGAGGATACGGTGTATTCCACCGATCCGGCGCTGAAAACCACGGCTGAACGTTATCAGTCATTCGTCAATCAAGGGGTTCTGGTGCCCACCGATGGCGCAGAGGTGGATTACCGCATCATTTTTGAGTCCATCATTCAGTTGCGTGAGTCGGTGAAGATAGCGACATGCCCGATTGACCCCTACGGGGCGACCAGCATTTCCCACATGCTGCTGGATGAAGGCCTGGAGCCCATAACCATCACTCAGAACTACACCAATATGAGCGATCCAATGCGTGAAATCGAAGCGGCAATCGCCGCCGGGCGTTTTCATCATGATGGTAATCCGCTAATGAACTGGTGTGTTTCTAACGTGGTCGGGAAGTATCTTCCGGGCAGCGATGATGTAGTCCGTCCGGTGAAAGAGGGGGGCGGCAACAAGATTGATGGTGCGGTGAGCATGATGATGGGTGTTGGCCGCGCAATGCTGAACGAGCCAAAAGATTTTCTCTCCAATCTCGATCCAGACGAGGACGTTTTATTCCTGTGAAATCACTAATTATCGATGTTGCCGGGTTGTCTGGCTTCAGCGCGCTGGTGGGCGGTATTTACCTAAAATACGGCGCGGCGGCTGCGCTTATGGCTGGTGGTGCCGGGCTTCTGTTGTGGGCGCTACTGGCGGCAAGGGGATCAAAATGCTGATTAATGCCATGTTCAGAAGCAACTCGCTTGAAAATCCTGCTGTTCCGTTGACTGATGAAGCAGCCGAAAACGACGGGGTTTTTAACGGTGACGTGATCGTTAACCCCAAAACGGCGATGAAGCTGGCGGCGGTGTATGCCTGTATTTACGTCATTTCCTCCAACGTTGCCCAGATGCCGCTACACGTTATGCGGCGAACCGGGAAGTTTGTGGAGCCGGCGCGGGATCACCCCGTTTTTTATCTGGTTCATGATGAGCCGAACGACTGGCAAACCAGCTACAAATGGCGCGAACTGAAGCAGCGCCACATTCTCGGGTGGGGGAATGGCTATACCCACGTTAAGCGCAATCGCCGGGGGGAAGTTATCCAGCTTGAAGCCTGCATGCCATGGGAAACGACGCTGCTGAATACTGGCGGGCGCTATACCTACGGCATGTACAACGAAGAGGGCTCTTTTGCTATCAGCCCTGACGACATGATCCACATCCGGGCGCTGGGGAATAACCAGAAGATGGGGCTGAGTCCGATTCTCCAGCACGCTGAAACGATCGGTATGGGGATGAGCGGGCAGAAATATACCGAGAGCTTTTTTAGCGGGAATGCCCGTCCGGCGGGGATTGTGTCGGTAAAAGGGGAACTTAACGACAACTCCTGGGATCGTCTCAAAAAGATGTGGCAGAAAGCTTCTGCCATGCTGCGAAGCCAGGAAAACAGAACCATGCTGCTGCCGGCAGAGCTTGACTATAAAGCCCTGACCGTCTCCCCCGTTGATGCACAGCTCATCGACATGATGAAGCTTAACCGCTCAATGATTGCCGGAATCTTCAACGTACCGGCACACATGATCAACGACCTGGAAAAAGCGACATTCTCCAATATCTCCGAGCAGGCCATTCAGTTTGTGCGCTACACGATGATGCCCTGGGTGACGAACTGGGAGCAGGAGATAAACCGTCGCCTGTTCACCCGTGCCGAGCGGGAGGCCGGGTATTACGTCCGCTTTAACCTGACGGGCCTGCTGCGCGGTACGCCGAAAGAGCGTGCTCAGTTCTACCATTTTGCCATCACAGATGGCTGGATGAGCCGCAATGAGGCCCGCGCCTTTGAGGATATGAATCCCAAAGACGGGCTCGACGAGATGCTGGTGAGCGTCAACGCTGCCGATCCGGCAAAAGATTTTAAAGACGACGATAAAACGGAGGGCAATTCCGATGAGTGACGATCGGGAAACACGCTGCTACAGCGGCGAGGTCAGGGCCGAGCAGCACGATCAGCAGCCGACGCGCATTATCGGTTATGGCTCGGTGTTCAATTCGCGCTCTGAACCGCTATGGGGGTTCCGCGAGATTATTAAGCCAGGCGCGTTTGATGATGTGCTGGGCGACGATGTGCGCGGCCTGTTCAACCATGATCCTAACTTTATTCTGGGGCGCAGCGCGTCCGGCACGCTGACGGTTTCGACCGATGAGCGTGGTTTACGTTATGACATCGAAGCACCTGACACTCAGACCATCCGCGATCTGGTGCTGGCACCAATGCTTCGCGGTGACATCAACCAGTCCAGTTTCGCCTTCCGGGTCGCCCGGGACGGCGAGCGCTGGTATGAGGATGAAGAGGGCGTGGTTATTCGTGAAATTTCGCGCTTCTCACGTCTCTTTGATGTTAGCCCCGTAACGTATCCGGCGTACCAGGAAGCTGATTCCGGGGTTCGCTCCCTGAAAGCCTGGCAGGAAGCACGCGACAGCGGCGCGCTGAAGCTTGCCATTAACCAACGAATGGCGCGCGAGCGCGTCCTGACACTTCTTAATGCATAAGGAAACATCCATGAAGCTTCATGAAATGAAACAAAAGCGCAACACCATCGCGACCGAAATGCGTGCGCTGAACGAAAAGATCGGGGATAACGCCTGGACTGATGAGCAGCGCACTGAGTGGAATAAGGCTAAAACCGAGCTGGAAGGGCTGGATGAGCGTATTGCCCGCGAAGAAGAGTTGCGCGATATGGATCAGAAATACATCGATGATAAAAGCGATGAACAGCGCGACAATCTGGATAAGGATAACGGTAAAAAGCCGGACGAACAGCGCGGCCAGATTTTTGATAAATGGATGCGCCACGGCGCCAGCGAGCTGACCGCTGAAGAGCGTAAGGCCCTGCGTGAACTGCGTGCTCAGGGTGTCGCGCCGGATGAAAAGGGCGGCTATACCGTGCCGGACACTTTCCTTGCGAAAGTCGTCGAGCAGATGAAGGCTTACGGTGGTATCGCCAGCGTAGCGCAGATCCTGACAACCTCAGATGGCCGCACCATGGAGTGGGCTACCGCCGATGGTACCGCTGAGGTGGGTGTGCTGCTGGGCGAGAACGAAGAGGCAGGGGAAGAAGATACCGAATTTGGCATGGACAGCCTGGGTGCGCTGAAAATGACCTCTAAAATCATTCGCGTATCTAACGAACTGCTGCAGGACAGCGCGATCGACATGGAAGCCTATCTTGCCCGCCGTATCGCGGAGCGTATTGGGCGCGGTGAAGCCCGCTATCTGATCCAGGGGACTGGCGCTGGTACGCCGAAGCAGCCGAAAGGCCTGGCGGTATCTGTGACCGGCACCACCCAGACAGCCGCTGCAACGGCGGTGAAATGGCAGGAAATTCTGGCACTCAAACACAGTATCGACCCGGCTTATCGCCGCGGGCCGAAGTTCCGCCTTGCTTTCAATGACAGCACCCTGAAACTTATCAGCGAAATGGAAGATGGTCAGGGCCGCCCGCTGTGGTTGCCGGATATTGTTGGCGTGGCTCCGGCTTCGGTGCTCAACGTGCCATATGTAATCGATCAGGAGATTGATGATATCGGGGCGGGTAAAAAGTTCATGTTCTGCGGTGACTTTGATCGCTTCATTATCCGTCGCGTGCGCTACATGATCCTGAAGCGCCTGGTGGAGCGTTACGCTGAATTCGACCAGACCGGCTTCCTGGCGTTCCATCGCTTCGACTGCATTCTGGAAGACACTTCCGCTATTAAAGCGCTGGTGGGCAAAGGCAGCGCCAGCAGCTGATAACTTTTGTAACTTCTGACGGAACACGCCACGCCGCTTAACGCGGTTTTTTTGTGCCCGCTTCCGGCGGGCACAGGAGGGTTTATGCTGCTCAAAATGGAGGAGATCAAAGCCCAGCTCAGGCTGGACGAAGATTTCACCGATGAAGACAGTCTGCTGGAACTGATGGGGCAGGCGGTGCAGAGCCGGACCGAAAATTTCCTCAACCGCAGGCTTTATGCAACGGCAGCCGATTTGCCAGAAGACGATCCCGATGGTCTGGTGATGCCGGATGAAATCAAGCTGGCGCTACTGTTGCTGGTCACCCACTTCTACGAGAACCGCTCAACGGTCACCGAGGTTGAAAAGCTTGAGTTGCCGATGAGCTTTAACTGGCTGGTTGGGCCTTACAGGTATATCCCGTTATGAAACTGCGACAGGCGCAGACCAGCGCCACCTACCTTTTTCCTGACCCGGGCGAGCTGGATAAGCGGATAGCGATTCGCCTGCGGGTGGATGAGCCGAATGATGATTTTGGCGTATCTCCCACGTACCCGGATGAGATCCGAACCTGGGCGAAGTTAGCCCAGCCCGGCGCAGCGGCTTATCAGGGCTCTGTACAGACGGAAAATACCGTAACGCATTATTTCACGATCCGCTGGCGAGCGAAGATAACTGCCGATCATGAAGTGTTCTGCGAAGGGCAGGTTTATCGCATTCGCCGCGTGCGCGATCTGAACAGCAGACGGCGCTATATGCTGCTGGAATGTGAGGAGCTTGGTACGGAGCGAGGGGCCAGCTATGCAGAACAAAGCATTTTTACACGTTGATTTTGAACAACCGAAAGAGCTGGTTTTCAATCGTGCCCGCATGCGCCGGGCGTTTGTCACCATTGGTCAGGTGCATATGCGGGATGCCCGCCGTCTGGTCATGCGTCGGGGACGCTCTGCACCCGGCGAAAACCCGGCATATCGTACAGGGAAACTGGCCCGCTCAATAGGTTATTACGTTCCTCGCGCATCTAAACGACGCCCGGGTTTGATGGTGAAGATTGCTCCCAACCAGAAGAACGGCGAGGGGAATCGCCATATTTCCGGCGCCTTTTATCCGGCATTTCTGTTTTACGGTGTGCGCCGCGGCGCTAAACGTAAAAAAGGCCATCATCGCGGTGCGTCCGGTGGCAGTGGGTGGAAAATTGCTCCACGTAATAACTATATGGCAGAGGTACTGGAGCGTCGCCGCAGCTGGACCCGATATGTGCTGTCGCGTGAGTTGCGCAAGTCCCTGCGTCCTCAGAGAAGGAAAAAGAAATGAAACTGACGCCGATTGTGGCCGCATTGCGCGCCCGCTGCCTGCGTTTTGAAAATCGGGTGGGTGGTGCTGCACAGTTTAAGGCGATCCCGGATGCCGGAAAACTGAAGCTTCCCGCCGCCTATGTGGTACCGGCGGAGGATGTAACCGGGGAACAACGCTCCCAGACTGACTACTGGCAGGATTTGACAGAGGGATTCTCTGTGATCGTCGTTCTCAGCAATGAGCGTGACGAAAAAGGCCAGTGGGCATCCTATGATGCAGTACATGATGTGCGTCACGAAATCTGGAAAGCGCTTCTGGGATGGTGTCCTGATCCTGACGCCCATGAAATTCAGTACGCTGGTGGCATGTTGCTGGAGCTGAACCGCTATGAACTTTATTACCAGTTCGACTTCACGGTGAAATATGAGATCGACGAGGCTGACTCCCGCCAGCAGGATGATCTCGACGCGCTGGAAGATCTGAAGACACTCAGTATCGATGTGGATTATATCGACCCCGGCGGTGGGCCAGACGGTAATATTGAGCACCACACCGAAATTACCTTCCCGTACTCTCCATCTGGAAAAAAATAATGTTTGTGAAACCCAAAAGGGGGCGATCCGTTCCGGATCCGACCCGCGGCGATCTTTTGCCTGAATCTGGGCGAAATGTGGAAGTAAACGCCTACTGGTATCGCCGCGAAGCTGCTGGCGATATTGAGAAAATCTCGCGTAAAGGGGATAAAAATGACCGTAAGCTTTAACACCATCCCGGCTGATAACCGGGTGCCACTATTTTATGCTGAAATGGATAACAGTGCCGCAAATACCGCGCAGGACAGTGCGCCGTCTTTGCTCATCGGGATGGCGCTGCCTGAATCGGATATGCCACTGAATCAGCTGGTGATCATGCCATCGAAGGATTTAGCTAAAAAAATGGCGGGCCGTGGCAGCCAGCTGGCGCGCATGGTTGAGGCATACCGCCAGGTTGATCCATTTGGTGAACTCTGGGTGATTGCCGTTCCTGATAATGGTGAAGCGGCTACGGGCACCATTACCATTACCGGCACAGCGACCGATGCGGGTACCGTGAACTTCTACATTGGCACCCGTAAGGTACAGGTGACGGTAGCAACGGGGGACACTGGCGATCAGGTGGCACAGGCCATGCTGAGCATTATCAATAATAACCCCGATTTGCCTGTCAGCGCGGAATATCAGACGACTTCTGCCGGGGAAGCGCAGGGCACGGTTATCCTCTCTGCTGTGAACAGCGGGTCGGTGGGCAATACGATTCCCTTAACCCTAAATTACTACGGTACCGCCAGCGGTGAAGAGATCCCTGTCGGCCTGAGCATCCAGATCGGCAAAATGAGTGGCGGCGCAGGCGATGCGGATTTGTCGGCGACGATCGCTGCTATGGGCGATGAGCCGTTCGACTATATCGGACTGCCGTTCAATGATCCCAGCTCGCTTCAGATGATGGCCGTTGAAATGAACGACAGCTCCGGGCGCTGGAGCTATATCCGCCAGCTGTATGGTCATGTGTATACCGCTAAAACGGGCTCACTGTCTGACCTGGTGGCCTATGGCGATACGTTCAATTATCAACATATTACTATTGCCGGGTACGAAACAGAGGTGCAAACGTCTGTGGATGAGCTGGTGGGTTACCGCCTGGCGCGCGCAGCGGTATTCCTGCGCATCGACCCTGCCCGTCCGACACAGACCGGAGAGCTCACTGGTGCATTGCCTGCGCCGACTGGCAAGCGCTTTACCATCACCGAGCAGCAGTCACTTTTGACACATGGCATTGCGACTGCTTACACGGAATCTGGCGTGCTGCGCATCCAGCGTGACATCACCACCTACAAGACCAATGCGTATGGCGTGGCAGACAACAGCTACCTCGATAGCGAAACGCTGCATACCAGCGCCTATGTACTGCGCCGCCTGAAGTCGGTGATCACCAGCAAATACGGTCGTCATAAACTCGCCAATGATGGAACGCGTTTTGGCCCTGGCCAGGCGATTGTCACGCCTGCGGTTATTCGTGGTGAGCTGGGCTCAACCTACCGTCAGCTTGAGCGTGAGGGTATTGTCGAGAACTTTGACCTGTTCCAGAAATACTTGATTGTCGAGCGTAATGCGAACGATCCGAACCGTCTGGATGTGCTGTTCCCGCCAGATTATGTCAACCAGCTGCGCGTGTTTGCTGTGCTTAATCAGTTCCGCCTGCAGTACAACGAGGAGGCCGCATAATGGCAAAGATTGCGGGAACGACCTATTTCAAAATCGACGGACAGCAGCTATCAGTTACCGGCGGCATCGAAGTCCCCATGAACACCAAAGTCCGTGATGACGTGATCGGTCTGGACGGCTCTGTTGATTACAAAGAAACAAGCCGCGCAGCGTATACGAAGGTCACTGCCAAAGTCCCGAAGAACTTTCCCGTCGACAAAATCACCTCGTCAGATGTCATGACCATCACATCTGAGCTGGCCAACGGTCAGGTGTACGTGCTGTCCAATGCCTGGCTGCACGGCGAAGCTAACCATAACCCCGAAGAGGGCACGGTGGATCTGGAGTTCCACGGCGAAGAAGGATTTTACCAATGACAAAAGAGCTGAAGCTTAAAGAGCCGATCATGGCTCATAACGAAAAACTGCATGTGCTGGAACTGCGTGAACCGTCATATGACGAAATCGAAGCGATCGGTTTCCCGTTTACGGTTTCCTCGGAAGGCGCGATTAAAATTGACAGCTCCGTTGCGCTGAAATATATCCCGCTGCTGGCGGGTATCCCACGTTCGTCCGCGGCGAAACTGGCGAAACTCGATATTTTCAAAGCCAGCATGCTGATCCTCAATTTTTTTACTCAATCGGCGGGGGAGACAACCTCCGAAACCGGCTCTACAACACCGCTCACTTCTGGCGACTAAACCCCCTTGAGCTTCGGCGGGCGGCCATATCTGAATTTCTGGAACTGGAATCGGAGGCCGTTCGCATCAATGAGGAAATAAAGCATGGCTGACAGTTTCCAGTTAAAGGCCATCATCACCGCCGTTGATCAGCTATCCGGCCCGCTGAAAGGGATGCAGCGGGAGCTGAAGGGGTTCCAGAAGGAAATGGCCGGTCTGGCGCTGGGGGCTGCGGCGGCCGGTACCGCGATTCTCGGTGCGCTGGCGATGCCAATAAACTCCGCTATTGGTTTTGAATCAAAAATGGCCGATATCCGTAAGGTGGTTGACGGCCTGGACGATAAAAAAGCCTTTGCGCAGATGAGCGACGACATTCTGACGCTTTCCACCCAACTGCCAATGGCGGCGGAAGGGATTGCAGAAATTGTCGCTGCTGGTGGTCAGGCCGGTATCGCCCAAAACGACCTGATGCAGTTCGCCAGTGATGCGGTGAAGATGGGGGTGGCATTTGATACCACCGCCGAAGAGTCGGGCCAGATGATGGCGCAGTGGCGCACGGCGTTTAAGCTGACGCAGGATGATGTCGTTGTCCTCGCCGATAAAATTAACTACCTGGGGAATACAGGCCCTGCTAACGCGAAGAAAATCTCGGACATCGTTACGCGGATCGGCCCCCTGGGTAGTGTTGCCGGGGTAGCCTCCGGGGAGATTGCGGCAATGGGGGCCACCATCGCCGGGATGGGGGTGGAGTCAGAGATAGCCTCAACCGGCATCAAAAACTTTATGCTATCGCTGACTGCCGGCAATTCTGCCACGAAGGCACAGAAGCAGGCGATGGCTTTCCTGAAGCTGAATCCGAAGAAACTCGCTGAGGATATGCAGAAGGATTCCCGCGGCGCCATGCTGAAGGTGCTGGACTCGTTGGCGAAGGTGCCAAAAGCTAAGCAGGCCGCCGTCATGAACGCGCTGTTCGGCAAGGAATCTCTCAGCGCGATAGCTCCCTTGCTGACCAACCTGGATCTGCTGCGCACCAACTTTAAACGTGTCGGAGACGCTCAGGAGTATGGCGGCTCAATGCAGAAGGAATATGCCTCACGCGCCGCCACGACGGAAAACCAGCTGACCCTGCTGAAAAACAGTGTCAACGCGATTTCTGTGACGCTTGGCGATACTTTCCTGCCAGCCATCAACGAGGCCGCTAAAGCGGTTATGCCTTATCTGGAGCATGTCAGGGAATTTGTACGGGCTAACCCGGAGCTGGTGCAGTCTGTGGCTAAGTTTGGTGCCGCATTGCTGGCTGTTAGTGTATCGATCGGCACCTTGTCCCGGGCGATTAAAATCCTTAACAGCGTTATCAATTTGTCTCCGGCAAAAATAGCCATAGCAGCCCTGGCTGCGGGGGCCATGCTGATTATTGATAACTGGGATGAGGTTGGTCCGGTTATCAAGGAGGTATGGCAGGAGGTGGATAAAGTCGCACAGGCAATGGGAGGCTGGGAAACGGTGATCAAAGGTGTCGGCCTGGTCATGGCGGGATCATTTGCGGTTAATACGATTGGTTCCCTGCGTCAGTCGGTGCTGCTGGCGGGTCAGCTGTCCGGTTTGCTGGGTAAAATCGGCAAAATGGGGGCCATGACACTGACGATCGGGATCGTGGTTTCACTGCTGAAGCAACTGGATGAACTGGACAAGGACGCAAAAGATGCTGGCGTGGATAAAGGCACGTTCCTGGTGCAGAAGATGCAGGCTAAGGAGCGGGAGCGGGGTTACAACGGCTTTATTCCCCGGCTGAAAGAGATCCTTGGCATTGACAACGCCATTCCGGAGGGGCGTTATCGTCCCTCCATACCGTTAAACAGAAACCCAAATGTTCTTGATCGTGCGGCGACAACCGGTGCACAGAAAAGTGAACTGAAAGTGACCTTCGAAAATGCCCCCCATGGTATGCGCGTGACAGATATTCCGGCATCCGGTAATCCTCTGATGGGGATTTCCCACGATGTAGGCTATTCGCCCTTTAAAAACCCTCGTTAATCCGCTCCGGCGGTTCTTTCAAAAGGTGAAACCATGGCATTTTTTTCTACGCCAGACTGGCGCGATCGCCTGCGCGATGCGTCATTTCGGGGTGTGCCTTTCTCCGTAGAGGATGACGATGCATCCTTTGGCCGCCGGGTACAGTTGCATGAGTACCCCAACAGAGATAAGCCCTACACGGAGGATCTTGGCAGAGCAGCGCGCAGGTTGACCATCAACGCCTACGTAATTGGGGGCGATTATGCTGACCAGCGGGATCGCCTGATTGCCGCTGTGGAGACGAACGGCCCCGGAACGCTGGTTCATCCTCAGTATGGTGAAATGCAGGGTAGCATAAACGGCACTGTGAAGGTGTCGCACAGCAGTGCAGAAGGGCGCATGGCGCGCATTTCATTCGAGTTTGTGGAGAGCGGAGAGTTAACCTTTCCGGTTGCTGGCATGGCGACGGCGCAGCGCCTTGATGAGTCAGGCGGGCTGTTTGACGATGCCATTGACAGTATGTTCTCCGCATTTGGCCTCTCCGGTATCCCGGACTTTATCCAGAATGACGTGATTGCCGATGCCACGGCGATGATCAACACAGTTTCGGATGCATTCAAGATGGTCGACTCGGGCGTGTCAGCGGCCATGCGGCTACTGCAGGGGGATTTGTCGGTCATTCTGATGCCGCCCAGCGCCGCGAATGATTTTGTCAGAGCGCTTCAGAAAGCCTGGCGGGCAGGAGATCGTCTTAGTGGCGATACTTCAGATTTGGTCACGATGATAAAAACCCTGTCCGGTATTACGCTGGATCCTGGTCTTTCGCCGCGTGGCACCTGGTCCACTGACTCTGGATCTGTAGTCACCCAAAAAACGCAGAGTAATCTGGTCGCGGCGGCCATCAGGGCAACGGCTATCAGTACGGCCACTGCTGCGGTGACGACGCTGGTGCAGCCACGTGTTTCGTCAGCCCAAAATACCGCAACGACCAGTGATTCGGACATTATCACTGTCACGCACCCGGCGCTTGATGGTGCGCAGATAGTCAGCAGTGCCACTCCTCCGCCAAACTGGGATGACCTCACCGATATCCGCGCCGCGCTCAATGCGGCAATAGACCAGGAGCAGTTGCGGATCAGTGACGATTCTCTGTTCCAGCAGATATCCACGATGCGTACAGACCTGAACCGTGATATTTCAGCGCGGCTGGCGCAGGTAGAGCGCACCGCACAGAGAACGCCGGATGATGTTCTGCCTGCTCTGGTATTGGCTGCTGGCTGGTATGACGACGCCGGGCGCGAATCTGACATTTTGACCCGTAATCCTGTCCGCCATCCCGGCTTTGTGCCGGTTGAACCGCTGAGGGTGCCGGTACGATGAACAATACTGTTTTTTTGCGCATCAACGGGCGCGAATGGGGCGGCTGGACATCGGTTCGTATCAGTGCCGGCATCGATCGTATTGCCCGGGATTTCAACGTTGCGATTACCAGCCAGTGGCCCGGTAGCCCTGATGGCACCCTGCAGATTAAAAATGGCGATAAGGTAGAGGTGTTGATTGGTGAAGATCTGGTGATAACCGGATGGGTTGAAGCGCTGCCGCTGCGTTACGACGCCAGCAGTATTACCCGCGGTATCGTTGGCAGAAGCAAAACTGCCGATCTTATTGATTGCAGTGCGGCACCTGCTCAGCAGAGCGGGAAAAATTTGTTTCGTATTGCCAGCACGCTGGCCCAGCCATTCGGGATTGATGTTGTCGATGCTGGTGCTCCGGTAGCGGCTGTGATTGATGCTCAGCCTGAGCATGGTGAAACGGTAGTGGATTGTCTTAATCGCCTGCTGGGCCAGGTTCAGGCTTTGGCGTATGACGATGAGCAGGGGCGGCTGGTGCTGGGTACACCCGGAAGTGCCAAAGCCGTCACAGCGCTGGTGCTGGGGGATAATATCCTGTCCTGCGATACCGAGCGTAGCGTGCGCGATCGCTTCTCCAGCTATCTTGTCTCCGGGCAGCGTCCTGGCACTGACGATGATTTTGGCGAAGCGACGATTGCCGCTATTCGCCAGAGTACCACTGATTCTGGCGTAACCCGCTATCGCCCTCATACTCTCCAGCAATCCGGCACGGCCACTACCGATAGTTGCAGATCCCGCTGTGAATTCGAGGCGCGCCAGCGTGCAGCTAAAACGCAGGAGACAACCTACACCGTGCAGGGCTGGCGCCAGGGGAACGGGGAATTGTGGAAGCCAAATCAGTCCGTGGTGGTTTATGACCCGCTGAATGGTTTTGATAATGAAACGCTGGTGATCGCCGAGGTGACTTACAGCCAGGACAATAACGGCACGATTACTGAAATCAGGGTCGGGCCAGCGGATGCTTATCTGCCTGAGCCGACAAAGCCGAAGGCGAAGAAGAAAAAGTCCAGTGGGGGGATCGAATTCTGATGAATAACTCCCTCCGAAATATCGTGGCCCGTGCTGTTATTACTGCGCTCGATACCGCGAAAAAATGCCAGACGGCCGGTCTGAGGCTGATTGCCGGTGACCCCAAGGAAGGCGTTGAGCATCTTGAACCTTATGGTTTCACCTCCGCCGCGCAAAACGGTGCTGAGGCAGTGGTACTGTTTCCCGGCGGAGACCGCTCCCACGGTATGGCGATTATTGTTGCTGACAGGCGGTACCGGCTTAAAGGTCTTGCCCGCGGCGAGGTTGCCATTTATGACGACCAGGGCCAGTCCGTTACCTTAACACGCGCCGGGATCGTTGTTGATGGTGGCGGCAAGCCCATCGTTTTCAAAAATGCCCCTAAAGCCCGCTTTGAAATGCCGATTGAATCCACCGCCGACATCAAGGATAACTGCGACAGCAGCGGTAAAACGATGGCAGAGATGCGCGTGACGTATAACGGTCACACCCATAAAGAAAATGGCGATGGTGGTGGAACAACCAACAAGCCAGACCAACCCATGAGCTGACACCATGATCCTCTATGTTAATGGAATCCGAAAGGATGCCACGGATCCGCTCGACCTTTTGACGCGCGCCGTGGTGATTTCTCTTTTCACGTGGCGCCGCGCTGAGCGGGACGATAAAACCCCGCAGCCATACGGCTGGTGGGGCGATACCTGGCCAACGGTTCAGAATGACCGTATCGGCTCCCGCCTGTATCTGCTGAAACGCCGGAAACTTACCAATAAAACCCCGCAGGATGCCCGCGAATATATGCAGCAGGCGCTATCGTGGATGACTGAGGATGGTGTTGCGGCGCGCATTGATGTGACCTCTGAGCGTACCGGAATAGACACACTAGCCGCTGGCGTAACGGTTTATCAGCGGGACGGGGCCATTCACAACATTACCTTTGATGATATCTGGAGCGAACTGAATGGCTTACAGTCAATTTGCACGCCCTGAACTACCGCAGCTGATCGCCACTATTCGCAGCGATTTACTGACGCGCTTTCAGCAGGATGCGGTATTGCGGCGTATGGATGCAGAAGTTTATGGAAGGGTGCAGGCCGCCGCCGTACATACGCTGTATGGCTACCTTGATTATCTGGCACGCAACATGCTGCCTGATTTGTGCGATGAGGACTGGCTTTATCGCCACGCGCGCATCAAGCGCTGTCCACGAAAAGATGCTGTTGCTGCTTCGGGATTTATCCGCTGGGATGGACTCGGCGGTACGCCAACCCTGCCGGCTGGTACGCAGATCCAGCGCGACGATCAGGTTACTTTTACCACCACCCAAACCGTTAAAGCCTCTGGCGGCCTGTTACGTGTGCCGGTGGTTGCCGATGTTGCAGGGATGGTCGGGAATACTGACGACGGTATTGCGTTGCGCCTGGGTACGCCGATTAGCGGTATTCCATCCACCGGGTACGCCGACACGCTGAACGGCGGGGATGATGTGGAGGAACTGGAGACGTGGCGTGCGCGCGTGATGGAGCGCTATTACTGGATCCCGCAGGGCGGCGCTGATCCGGATTACATCATCTGGGCTAAAGAGATTGCCGGAATTACCCGTGCCTGGACGTTCCGTCATTATCAGGGGACGGGTACCGTTGGCGTGATGGTTGCCACCAGTGATCCCGCTAACCCGGCACCTGCAGATGATGTTGTACAGGCAGTGCGCGCGCATATCCTGCCGCTTGCACCTGTTGCCGGTGGCGGCCTGTTTGTCTTTGCTGCAACTGAGCATGTTATCCCGATGACAATCGCCCTGGCAAAAGACACGCCTGAAATCCGCACGGCGGTCACCGCTGAACTGAATTCGCTCATGCTTCGTGATGGTCAGCCGTCCGGGAAGGTCTATCTGTCGCGTATAAGCGAAGCAATCAGTCTGGCCACTGACGAAGTGGCACATCAGCTCCGCTCTCCGACGGTTGATATCGTGCTGGGGAAAACCGAATTGCCGGTACTCGGGGAAATCACATGGCAAACCTACACGGAGGCGACTGAATAACTATGGCGCTGAATGATGAATATACCCAGCTACTTTACCATCTGTTGCCGCCCGGTCCCGCCTGGGAGGGAAAGAACCCGCTTATCGAGGGACTTGCTCCGTCACTAACCCGCGTCCACCAGCGTGCCGGCACGTTAATGAAAGAAATCGATCCAGGGCAAACCACCGAACTCATTGATCGGTATGAAGTGCTGTATGGTTTGCCTGATTCCTGTGCGCCGGACGGGGTCCAGACGTTACGTCAGCGCCAGCAGCGGCTGGATGCGAAAGCCAACGTGGCTGGTGGAATTAATGAGCGGTTTTATCGTGAGCAACTGAATGCTCTGGGCTACACCACAGCCACTATTGAGCAGTTCCAGAATCAGGACAGCTCGCCGGATCCTGAATGGGGAGAATTCTGGCGTTATTACTGGCGCGTCAATATTCCCGCTGACGCCAACATCAACTGGCAGACCTGCACCAGCACTTGCGATTCGGCAATCAGAACGTGGGGCGACACCGTAGCTGAGTGCGTGATTGATAAGCTTTGCCCCTCTCACACAGTCGTAGTTTTTGCTTATCCAGAAGGAGCAGAAGATGCATCGAATTGATACGTCCACGGCTCAGATCGACAAATTTGGGCCGGGGAAAAACGGTTTTACCAATGGTGATCCGGCTACAGGACGCCGTGCCACAGACCTGAACAGTGATATGTGGGATGCAGTACAGGAAGAAATATGTAATGTTATTGAAGGTACAGGAAAAACCCTTGAGAAAGGGGATAACACTCAGTTACTTGAGGCGATAAAATTACTGGTCGGAAATGGCGTGAGTGGTGCGTTATTAAAAGCACAAAACCTTGCTGACCTGCTTGATAAAGCAAAGTCCAGAGCTAATCTGGGATTAGGGGAATTAGCTACACTCGGATTGAATGATGTGTATCCTGTCGGTTCTCCTATTCCGTGGCCTTCGGATTCCACACCTTCCGGGTTATTTGCTCTTATGCAGGGGCAGACGTTTGATAAAACAAAGTATCCGAAATTAGCAATTGCCTATCCTTCTGGTGTTATACCGGATATGCGTGGATGGACAATAAAGGGGAAACCTGCCAGTGGGCGAGTAGTTCTGTCTCAGGAACAGGATGGCATCAAGTCGCATACCCATAGTGCCAGCGCCTCAAATACGGATTTAGGCACGAAATCAACCAGTTCGTTTGATTATGGGACTAAAACGACCAGTACATTTGATTACGGTACTAAAACTACCAACACAACTGGCGCACATACCCACGGTTATACGACAGGTGCACAGCCATCAGGTACCAGAGGTGATTGGGACTCTGATGGTCTTCGAAATACTGTTCAGACCAGTTCAGCAGGTAACCATGCCCATACCGTAGGCATTGGTGCACACAACCATACCGTCGGTATTGGTGCTCATTCTCATACAATCGCAATCGGTTCGCATGGGCATACCATTACGGTAAATGCCTCTGGTAATGCAGAAAATACTGTAAAAAATATTGCATATAATTACATCGTGAGGCTTGCATAATGACTTTTAAAATGATTGCAGAAGCACAAACAATTAATGTGTTTAACTTACTAGATGGTACTAATGAATTTATTGGTGAGAGTGATACATATATACCACCATATACAGGATTACCTGCAAATTGTACCAATATTGCGCCACCAGAAATTCCTGCTGGATATGCGGCCATTTTTGATATTGATGGAAATACATGGCTTTTGGTTGAAGATCATCGTGGGATTACTGTGTATGAAACTGAAACAGGTACGCCAATTTATATTTCGTCCCTTGGTGCATTACCGCCAAATGTGACAACTATTTCACCAGACAGGAACTATCAGAAGTGGAATGGAGAAGCATGGATAGATGATGTCGATGCAGAGCGTGAGGCATTTATCAGAGAAGCTGAATCGCAGAAGAAAGAACAGATCCAACAGGCTGGTGAAATCATTGCCACCTTGCAGGACGCTGTTGATTTAGATATGGCTACAGATGATGAGAAGATACGCCTGAAAGAGTGGAAAAAATATCGAATATTGCTCAGTCGCGTGCAACCAACTGATGCGCCCAACATTCAATGGCCAGAGCTAGTAGAGTAATAAAAGGAAGGGAGGTTAAACCTCCCATTCTTTACAGATGTTTTCTTTTTTTGTGTAATAAATAGAGTTTGATGGTATTGTTTTATTAACGAATGTAAAAGCTCCTATTTTTACGTTGTCACCAATTACAATGTTTTCTGATATAATGCAGGAGTTTGCTCCAACATTAACATTATCGCCAATTGTGATTTTATTAGTGTTATTGTTTTTTAATCCAATAGTGGTGTTTTGTCTTATGTTGAAGTTTTTGCCTATCGTCGCATATCTTGTGATAACAATCCCGCTATAATGTCCAATATATAATCCGGGGGCAATTGAAACACCTAGTTCAATGTCTGTGTTATATTTAAAAAATAATTTTCTATTTATTTTTTTTCCTATTTTTTTTAGTTGTTTGTTATTTGAACCATATAGATAAGATGCAATGCGCCACCAGAAAAGAAATCTACGTTTAGGTTGACGCCAGGCATGTCTGATGGTGCGTGCCCATGAGAATTTCTTATCCTTATTTCCGATAACTTCTACTCTTAGACACTCTTTAAGAAAAGCTAATTCTTTTTTGCGCATCATTTCACCTAAAGCCTCTAACGAGGCTTAACGTTTTTCCCGTCCAATCACTTTATCAGCAGCCACACGTGACGGGAAGCCTGAGCGGCTACCATATTCGGGATGAGCGGCAACAAATTGATCGATACGACGGATCAGCAAAGAGGGAAGCGTTACGTTGATTTTTTCTGCTTTCCCCATTAACCGGGTAACGTCTACATCCACCAGTGCCCATACTACGCCTGTATAATCGGGATCTGCGAGCCAGTTTTCCACGCTGGTAGCTTCCGGCACCGCTTCACCATCTTCCACCAGTAATTCGATATGTGCGTCGATAGCCTCACGCACGCTCTCTATCGCATCCTGATAGTTGTCGCCGCCAGAGAAGCAGCCTGGAATATCAGGTACGCGAACGCCGAAGGATGAATCGCCTTTATCAATAGCAACGGGATATAACATTTGAACCTCCAGGAGGCAGGGGCTTAGAGCCCCGCCTGTTTCTTGATGCTTTTGAGTGTTGGTAGCGGTATATCTTTCTGTGGGTGTTTCACCGTTACCAGCCCTTTCTTGGTTGGGTGCTTAAACTGGTGATGACTACCTTTTACTCTCACCAGATACCACCCGTCAGCTTCAATCATTGCTATCGCATTCCTGCTATCCATCCTCCGGCTCTCTGTATTGTTTTGATGGGGTTATAGTAACTCCATTGAGGGGCGGGGTCAAGTTTTTTGGGGTTATTGGAGTTATAGAGTGGCTATTCTATGTCAGAAGAACCAGTCATCAGCCGACTCCCAGACCTCTTGCAGCATTTTTTCCACGTTCTTCTTGGTTTCATCTTTATCCACTGCACGGAAGACCGATAGACCGTCGCTTCCAGCTGGTTTTACGATGACTTCAATATCCTGGTATTGTTTACCCAGGCGCTTTGTCATTTCTTCCTGAAGTGCGGAAGGCGCGGTTTTCGGTAACTTTCCGTATTTTTCTTTGGCAATACTGATTTCGACACGCATTTTGGCAGCTCCTTTACTGGTTGAATATACAGTTATATTTAGCTGGTCATACATACAGTGTCAAGTTGTAAGCTGTGTCGCTCAGGTAAGAATTTTTGTGCAAATTTATGGCACAAAAAAAACCAGCCCCTGAGAGGCTGGCTTGATTGTTTTGGAGCCGCGGCTCCTTTACGTATCCTTTTTTGTCCCGCTACCGTCTGGTCGGTGTCCTGCCGGGACTGCTAACTTCCTGTTTTTACTGGTGCTGTCCTTGCACTGTCCTGTCAAAAGTGGTGGAGCTGGCGGGAGTTGAACCCGCGTCCGAAATTCCTACATCCTCGGTACTACATGCTTAGTCCAGTTTTTACATTCGCCAGCCAGCTGCGAACGGACACGCCACTGACAAACTAGCCTGATTAGTTTTAACGCTTCAACCCCAGGCAGGGCATCCACGCGATCTCTTTTGGGTTTGACCTCTCTTGATCCCCGTCCTAAGAGCGGAGGCTAGGGAGAGAGGGCTCTAAGCAGGTTATTAAGCTGCTAGTGCGTAGTTTTCGTCGTTTGCGACTATTTTTTTGCGGCTTTTTAACGAGGCCTACCGCACCTCGGCATGCACCTTGGGTTTCGCGAATCCCGTCGAATCCAGAATCAGCCCCAAGAACTTCTTATATTAGCAAAAAAGAACAGCCCAATCCAGCGTTTAACGGCTAGAGTTTTTCATGATACGCGCTTTGTCCATCTGCCATTCACGATCTTTAATATCTGCGCGTTTATCATGCTCTTTCTTACCGCGTGCTACCCCAATTTTGAGTTTGCACCAGGCATTTTTCCAGTACAAAGACAGCGCAACGATGGTGTAGCCTTCACGGTTAACACGACCGTACAGGGAATCGAGTTCGCGCTGATTCAGTAACAGCTTACGGTTGCGAGTAGGATCGCAAACCACATGGCTTGAGGCAACGGCCAGCGGCTGAAAGGTTGAACCGAACAGATACGCTTCGCCATCACGCAGCAGGATATAACTGTCGCTGATGTTAGCCTTACCGGCGCGGAGTGATTTTACTTCCCATCCTTGCAGCGCCATGCCGGCTTCGAACTCCTCTTCAATGAAGTATTCGTGACGGGCGCGCTTGTTGAGAGCAACGGTGGCAGAACCGGGTTTGTGTGATTTTTTCTTTGTCATAGTGGGGCGTACTTTACATCACTTGGTCGGTTATCGCATCCCCAGTCCAGCGGGGGGTCAGGAAACAGGTTATTCTAGCACACCCCAATACCGAGGAATTTTTGTTTAATCGCTGAAAATGCTATTATTTAGCGGTTTTGTGACGAACAGGAACCATTATGGCTCAGATTAGTCGTTCGGCGCTGGTGCCTTTCAGTGCCGGGCAGATGTACCAACTTGTAAACGATGTGGATGCCTATCCTCAATTTCTGCCGGGCTGTACCGGCAGCCGCGTTCTGGATGCGTCAGAAAATCAAATGACGGCATCTGTTGATGTGTCGAAAGCGGGTATCAGTAAAACCTTCACCACGCGTAATACGCTGACCGATAACCAGAGCATTCATATGCAGTTGGTGGACGGGCCGTTTCGTAAATTAACTGGCGGTTGGCGCTTTGTCTCGCTGGGCGATGATGCCTGTAAAGTAGAATTAAGCCTGGAATTTGAATTTACTAACATGTTGGTAGAAATGGCTTTTGGACGCATTTTCAAAGAGTTGGCTAACAGCATGGTCCAGGCTTTCACACAGCGCGCCAAAGAGGTTTACCGTGCCTGATATTTCCGTTGAGGTGGTTTACGCGTTGCCCGAAAAGCAGTATCAGCGCTATGTTACGGTAGAGCAGGGCAGCACAATTGAGCAAGCCATCGAAGCGTCAGGGATACTTGAACTACGCAAGGAAATTGATCTCAGCAGCAATAAGGTGGGCATTTATAGTCGGCCTGTAAAGCTGAGCGACAGGGTGGAAGAAGGCGATCGAATTGAGATTTACCGCCCTCTGATTGCCGATCCCAAAGAGTTGCGTCGTCAACGCGCCGAGCGAGCAAGCAGCAGCAAAAAATAGTCACTTGAACGCAAGCTGGCTCAAATACCGAGAAAAAAGGCGCGAGAGGCGCCTTTTTTATGGACTGTGGCCTGAGATTACCCGTTCGTCTTGGTTAAACTCGGCTTGTTATCAATATTCGTGAGCACGCCATTACTGTCGAAGTTAAGCGTTAAAGTCTGCTGTGTTATAGCTTCGTGTCCGGGTTCCTGCCGGAAAATGTAGTACCAAACGTTGCTGCCGAAAGGATCTTTCATCATCGGCGTACCGAGCGTGTAAGCAACCTGCTGCTGAGTCATGCCGGTGTGAATCTTGGCCACATCATTGGCAACCAGGTAATTTCCCTGATTAATATCTGGTCGATAAACCACGCGCTCTAAAGTGGAACATCCGGCGGTCATCATTAACATTACCACTGCCGCGGCAGTCAGCGTTTTACAGCGCATCTATACATTCCTTTTCTGGGGCTAAACGCCTTTCAACAGGCTGTTTTCTTGCCATCAAAATCTGAACTCTGCTTGCGGCAGGCTTTATTACTTTGGCGACATAAGGTGCCGATGATAATAAACCTTTACGCTATTGGGAACCTTTACAGAGCATGCATATGACCGCGCTGTGTTAAAAAAGTGCCTTCTCAGGCGGCTAAAAGTTCTTTAGCGTTGGCAAGCGTGTTACGTGTGACTTCACTGCCGCCAAGTAAACGCGCCAGTTCTTGCAGACGTGCACGCTTGTCTAAGGGCTGCATATGCGTTTCCGTCATCGCGCCATCAGTGTCTTTGCTGACAAAGAAATGTTGATGACCACAACCAGCTACCTGCGGCAAGTGCGTAACGCACATGACCTGCGTGGATTCGCCTAACTGACGTAACAACCTGCCAACCACAGCGGCGGTTGGGCCGCTAATACCCACATCCACTTCGTCGAAAATCATGGCTGGCGTTTCCATTTTCTTCGCGGTGATGACCTGAATGGCCAGTGCGATACGTGACAGTTCACCGCCAGAAGCCACTTTGCCCAGCGACTGTAAAGGCTGGCCCGGATTGGTCGTGACCTGGAAATCAACACGGCTGGCACCTTCTGCCGTTAGCTGGTCAGGATTAAACATTAACTCAATTGTAAAACGACCATGAGGCATTGACAGCATATGCATGCTTTGCGTAATCAGCAGTTGTAATTCATTCGCAAAAGTCACGCGCTGTTGATGCAACTGTTCTGCGCTATGCAGTGCTGCCTGATAGTGCCCGGTCACTAAATTTTGTAAACTTTCCTGATCGCTTTCCTGCTGTGAAAGCAGCTCCGCTTCTGCCAGCAATCGCTGATGCAACTCAGGCAAGCCTTCCGGCGTGACATGATGTTTGCGTGCCAGCGCAATCTGGCGTGAAATACGCTTCTCCAGCTCATATAAACGGTTTGGGTCAAGCTCAAGACTCTCGCAGTAATGACGTAATTCATCACTGGCTTCGCTTAACTGTATGGCCGCCTCTTCAAGCAAATTTGATACGCTAGCGACTTTATCATCGAGAGTGACCAGCTCTGACAGCATCTGACGTGCGCTGTACAGTAAACTGTTTAGATTGGTTTCATCGCTGTCGGCTAAGAGTTGTAACGCTTGTTGGCTGGTAGAAAGAAGCTGGCCGCTGTTAGCCAGCCGCTTGTACTCTTCGTCAATTTGCTCATATTCACCCGACTGAGGCGCAATCTCGTTCAGCTCTTTTAGCTGATAATGCAGCAGCTCACGACGCGCTTCACGCTCCTGGGCCTGTTGCTGATGTTGTGCCAGTGTCCGACAGCTTTGATGCCAGGTTTGATAATGTTCGTGCATACGCTGTAGCAGATCATCATGACCTGCATAGGCATCTAAAAGGTGTTTTTGGTGATCGGCTTTAAGCAATAGCTGGTGAGCATGCTGACCGTGAATCTGGATCAGTAATTGCCCTAGATCGCGCAGCTGAGAAAGGGGAACGGCTGTACCGTTAATAAAACCGCGTGAACGCCCATCAGCGCTGATAACGCGGCGCAGCAGGCATTCATTGCCATCATCAAGGTGATTTTCTTTTAGCCAATGCTGTGCAGAAGGCGAGAACTTTAACTGGAAACGGGCACATAGATCAGCACGGCTGGCGCCCTTCCGCACCATATCGACTTCAGCACGCCCGCCAAGGCATAAACTCAGTGCATCAATCGCAATGGACTTACCTGCACCGGTTTCACCAGTAATTGCTGTCATACCACGTTGAAAATCAATGTCGAGCTCACGAACGATAGCGAAATTACTGATGGTCAGTTGTGCCAGCATAGAATCACCTGTATAGAAAAACAGATATGGTTTTCCATACAGTATAAACTGGTTTTTTATCCAGTAAAGAGGGCGTGCGGATTTTTAGAATAATTTTTTTGACCAGCCCAGTTTAGAACTCAGCGTGTTGAAATAGCTGTAGTTTTTAGGATGAATCAAGTTGAGATGGTTTTCGCTGCGCCGAATTAATACCTCTTCTCCTTCCTGAATCGGTAAAGCAATTTGGCTGTCACAGCTAATTTCGAGATCGCTGCGTCGCGAAGAAAAACGCAGGCGGATAGTACTGCTGCTGTTAATCACCAGAGGACGGGCCGATAAGGTATGCGGAAACATCGGCACTAAAACGATAGCATCCAGCGAAGGGGTTAATATCGGACCACCAGCAGAAAGTGAGTAGGCGGTAGAACCGGTGGGTGTTGAGATAATCAGGCCATCTGAGCGTTGTGAAAAGGCGAAGGTTTCATCGATATATACTTCAAATTCAATCATATGTGCGACTTTGCCGGGATGAAGAACGACTTCATTGATCGCGCTACCAATGCGGGGAGAACACGCTTCCCGGCATACCTGCGCTTCCAGCAAAAAACGGCTTTCTACAAAGTAATCGCCCTGTAACACTTCATCCAGTTGCTGTTGCGCATTATCAGGGTCAAGATCGGTCAGGAATCCCAGGTTGCCGCGGTTGATACCAATCACTTTAATATCATAACGCGCCAGTACGCGCGCTGCGCCCAGCATGTTGCCATCGCCGCCTACCACAACGGCCAGATCGGCTTGCTGCCCAATCTCTGCAAGCGTACCGGTTTGCGCATCGTGTAATGAAAGTTCCTGCGCGATTTGCTTCTCGACGATCACTTGATAACCTTTGGCTGTCAGCCAACGCCAAAGCATTTCATGCGTTGTAAGCGCAGTAGGATGACGTGGATGACCCACAATACCAATGCAGTTAAAGTGTTTGTTCATGTAGTGGGTGTTCCTCATAAGCCAAAACGGCAAGGCAATGTGATGGGTTCCCTTGAAACCGCTAAACCGATCCCCATAATAAGCCAACCAGCGAAATGAATGTGCAAAACGCGGAGAAATTCATGAGTAGTAAAGAACAGAACACCCCGAACGAGCAAGTCTCAGATGAAATTCAGCAGGATCAGCAGCAACCACAGGAAGCGGAGACAGCAACTGAGGTGGATCCGCGTGATGAGCGTATCGCCCAACTCGAAGCTGAATTAGCGCAATCTCAGTCTGGCGTTCGTGATGCGCAACTGCGTGCGCAAGCCGAGATTGAGAATATTCGTCGTCGTGCTGAGATGGATGTGGAGAAAGCGCACAAATTTGCGTTAGAAAAATTTGCTAACGAACTGCTGCCAGTGATTGACAGTCTTGAACGTGCGCTGGAAGTGGCGAATAAAGAAGATGAGCAGCTGGCGTCAATGATTGAAGGCATCGAGCTCACACTAAAATCGCTGCTGGGTGCGGTGCGTAAATTTGGTGTGGAAGTGGTCGGTGAAACTGGCGTTCCGTTCAATCCGGAAGTGCATCAGGCTATGTCGATGATGGAATCTGACGACTTCGCGCCGAATCATGTGATGTTAGTGATGCAGCGCGGCTATACCCTAAACGGTCGCCTGTTACGTCCGGCGATGGTGGCGGTAGCCAAAGCGAAAGGCTGAACTGACGCCTGACGTTTATCATACGGCCGCGCATTGACGCGGCCGTTGACCGAGCAGTTATTCGGGTAGAACCGGCGTCCAGTCAATGGGTGCTTTGCCTGCTTCGCTGAGAATAGCATTCGTTTTTGAGAAATGCTGACAGCCTAAAAAGCCACGATGTGCTGACAGCGGAGAAGGGTGCGGTGCCGTCAAAACATGATGACGCTGGCGATCGATAATATTTCCCTTTTTCTGCGCATGCGAACCCCACAATAAAAAGATCACGCCTTCCCGGTGTTGGTTAATTGCCGCAATAACGTTATCTGTAAACGTTTCCCAGCCAAAACGAGCGTGTGAATGCGCTTTGCCTGCCTCAACGGTCAAAACGGTATTCAACAACATCACACCTTGTCTGGCCCAGCTTTCAAGAAATCCATGATTAGGTTTTACAAAGTCAGGAATATCCTGCTGTAGCTCTTTATAGATATTCTGCAAAGAAGGGGGGATCTGTACACCCGGCAATACTGAAAATGCAAGGCCATGCGCCTGTTTCGGGCCGTGATAAGGATCTTGCCCGAGGATAACGACTTTAATATCGCCCAGTTCGGTTAAGCGAAAAGCGTTGAAAACATCTTTTTGCGGCGGGTAAACCGTTACTCCTGCTGCACGTTCATCGGCAACCAGTTTTAACGTCTCTACGAAATACGGTTTCTCTTTTTCTTCGGCCAGCACGTCGTGCCAGGTTAGCTTTTCGGCCATGCTTAACTCCCTAAAAAAACACTTTTACTAAGCTTAGCTGTTCTGAGATAAGAGCTGAAGCGTAAATATTTTTTAAAATCACAACAGAAGTTAAGTTGACAGACGGCTGTAAATCAACGGGATACAGAAGATCATGATCATCAGCTAAACGGAATTGATTCAGGTCAACACCTGGCCAGATTCCAAATGTTATACCAACGCTTCAACTTAAATTATTTACTGCGTTGGCAAGAGCTGATGCATTGCCGTGGAGGCTCAATCATGATTACCGGAATCCAGATTACTCAAACCAATAATTCAGCGCTCCTCAACTCTTTCTGGTTGCTGGACGAGGAGAAAGCAGAAGCGCGCTGTTTGTGCGCAAAAGCGGGTTATAAGGAAGATCAGATTGTAGCGATAAAAGAGTTAGGCGAATTTGCGTATCGTGAAGTGCCGTTAGAAATGAAACCACAGGTACGTGTAGAAGGTGGCCAGCATTTAAACGTGAACGTATTGAGCCGTGAGACCCTTGAGGACGCAGTTAAACATCCAGAGAACTATCCGCAACTGACCATCCGCGTTTCTGGTTACGCTGTGCGTTTTAATGCGCTGACACCGGAACAGCAGCGTGACGTAATTACCCGCACTTTTACAGAAAGCATGTAACATAAAAGGTGTCAGATGCATTTGAAAGTCTGCTGAAAAAAAGACAAGACTTGCGCAGCATATTTTTTCAATTTAATTAAGCAGATATATCTATACCGTGAAAATCTAACCAGCACCTGTTTACACTTTCGGCAGTTAGCGCTTCACGTTATGCTTAATGCGCTATTAACTCACGCTGAAATAAAAAAATCGCCCCGCAACAGGCGATTTTTTTGCATGACTGATTATTTATCCTGCTTTATCGGAGGATGTCGCCGCACCGCTTGGCTTGCGGCGTTTACCGATATTTTTCGTGTCGCGGTGACGCTTTTTCACCCGTGGTTTTTCAGATTCTTTTTCTTTCTTTTCTGACCGCTTCGCAAGGGCTTTTTTCGAGGGTTTACCGGTCACTTTAGCGCTGGGTGCACGCGTTGAAGGGCGCAGTTCATCAATGGTACGAACTTTTATTGGCTCGTTGACGTACCGGGTAATCTTACCCAGTAATATGTGGTCGTGTGATTCAACCAGTGATATAGCCGTGCCTTTACGTCCAGCACGTGCGGTACGGCCAATACGGTGCAAATACGTGTCTGCGGTACGAGGCATATCGAAGTTAAACACGTGGCTGACATCATCAACGTCAATACCGCGCGCTGCCACATCGGTGGCCACCAATACGTTTACTCGCCCATCGATCAGGCGTTTTAGCGCTTCATTACGCTTTGCCTGCACCATTTCGCCTTCAAGATAGCTGCTACGAATCCCCGCCTCGTGCAGCCAACTGACCAATTCATGCAGGCGCTCGCGCTTACGTACAAAAACAATTGAACGCGTTGCTTCTGGCTGCTTCAGCAAATGGACTAACAGTTTGGTCTTGTGCTCCAGATCGTCAGCACGGTAATACCATTGTTGAATTTTTTTACGCTCGCGGCGGCTTGGATCAGCCTCAAGTTCGACCGGCTCATTCAGCAAACGCTCAGCGAAACTTTTAATATTCTCGCCTTCCAGCGTCGCGGAAAACAGGAGTGTCTGTTTGCGCCAGCGCGTCTCGCCCGCGATAGTTTCAATATCCTGTGCAAACCCCATATCTAACATGCGGTCTGCTTCATCAAGGATCAGCGTTTCCACTGCGCGGCAGTCAAAGTTTTCTTCTTTGATGTACTGCAGTAAACGGCCAGTAGTTGCAACAACCACATCCTGGTTCTCACTGAACACTTCGGCATGGTTCATATAGGCAACCCCGCCGGTGATAGTCGCGATGTCGAGATGCGTATGTTTCGCCAGTTCGCGCGCCTGGTCGGCTACCTGCATAGCAAGTTCACGCGTTGGCGTTAAAATCAAAATACGCGGCGGGCCTGATTTTTTGCGTGGAAAGTCGAGCAAATGTTGCAACGCCGGTAACAGATACGCAGCGGTTTTCCCTGTCCCGGTAGGTGCCGAACCCAACACGTCGCGGCCCTCCAGCGCGGGCGGAATGGCAGCGGCCTGGATCGCCGTCGGGCGAACGAAGCCTTTCTCCTGCAGCGCTTCTAGCAGGCTTTCATCGAGTTCGAGTTCGGAAAATGTGGTTACGGTCATGGTCTACCTCAGTTTGGGGCGCTGATTATAGACAGATCAGACATAATCTTCATCTGTTAATCCACATCCGCAGCATCGGGCATCGTCTGTCGCGTGAATTCAAGACCACGCCACGTTACACTGATGCGCTGTTGTACGGCAGAAAAAATGAATGGTAGCAGAGAATGATGCAGGACAAGCCGCACGGCCGGCCACAGTTAAAGAAGAATGGTTTTACTTTTAAGCAGTTTTTTGTCGCGCACGATCGCTGTGCGATGAAAGTTGGCACCGACGGCATTTTATTAGGGGCGTGGGCGCCTGTCGCCAATGTAAAACGCATTTTAGATATTGGCTGTGGAAGCGGATTAATTGCGTTAATGCTGGCTCAACGCACGGCAGAAACGGTGCAGATCGATGCAGTTGAACTGGATGCGCAAGCCGCCCAGCAGGCATTTGAAAACGTGCAGCAATCGCCCTGGCCAACGCGTATTCATATTCACCAGCAGGATATTGCCACCTGGGCAGAAAATAACGAGCAGCGTTATTCATTGATTGTCAGTAATCCTCCTTATTTTACGCCCGGCGTAGCCTGCTCCAGTCCTGAACGTGATAGCGCGCGTTCTACTTCTACGCTCGACCATCAAACCTTGTTGAGCAGCGCAGCGCTATTAATTGAAGAAGAAGGATTTTTTTGTATCGCGCTGCCTGAAACGGTAGGGCAGGCGTTTATTGAGCTGGCGTTAGCGGCGGGATGGCATTTACGTTTCCGCTTTGATGTGGCGGAATATGCGAATCGCCTGCCTCATCGCGTACTGTTAGGTTTTTCACCCAGCGCAGGAGAAACAGTGCTGGAGCGTCTCGCCATCCGCGCTGAGGATACCCGCTATTCAGAAAACTGGTGCAGCCTGACGCGCGATTTTTACCTGTTCATGTGATGATCAGGGATCAAGATCGTCGGTAACGCTTCCGGCAATAAATCGGGATAGTCACGGGTGAAGTGCAAACCGCGGCTCTCTTTTCGTTCCAGCGCACAACGCACCATTAACTCAGCAACCTGAACCAGGTTGCGCAATTCCAGTAAGTTATTGGACAGACGGAAGTGGGCGTAATACTCATCAATTTCTTGCTGTAGCAGTTTAATGCGACGCAGCGCTCGTTCGAGACGCTTAGTCGTCCGCACGATGCCCATATAATCCCACATAAACAGCCGTAACTCATGCCAGTTATGTTGAATCACAACCCGCTCATCCGCATCATCTACACGGCTTTCATCCCAGATGGGCAACATTTCAACCGCTTCTGTGTCAGGTAGCGTATGGATTAAATCTTCAGCCGCTGACCAGCCATAAACTAAACATTCCAGCAAGGAGTTCGATGCCATGCGATTAGCACCGTGCAAGCCGGTATAGCTCACCTCGCCAATCGCATATAAGCCTTTCACATCAGTACGCCCTTGCTGATCAACCACGACGCCGCCGCAGGTGTAATGTGCTGCGGGAACAATGGGGATCGCATCTTTGGTCAGATCAAAACCAAAGGTCAGCAACTTTTCGTAAATAGTTGGAAAATGAGCGCGAATAAATTCCCTGGGCTGGTGGCTAATATCCAGATACATACAGTCCATACCCAGCCGTTTCATCTCATGATCGATAGCGCGGGCCACTATATCACGCGGCGCTAATTCACCTCGCCCATCAAAATCAGGCATAAAGCGCGTGCCATCAAGCCGAACCAGCCACGCTCCCTCACCGCGCAGCGCCTCTGTTAACAGGAAGTTTTGCGCTTGTGGATGAAATAAGCAGGTCGGATGGAACTGATTAAATTCAAGATTGGCAACACGACAGCCCGCGCGCCAGGCCATTGCAATGCCATCGCCGGACGCAATATCGGGATTGGTGGTGTATTGATAAACTTTTGCCGCACCGCCCGTTGCCAGCACCACCGCCCGTGCGCAGCAGGTTTCAACTTGTTCACGATTACGGTTCCAGATCCACGCGCCAACTACTCGACGTGGGCCAGGTAAACCGAGCTTGTCAGAAAGAATCAGATCAACCGCGTTGGTGCGTTCGAGAATGCGAATATTGGGATGATTTAAGGCCAGGCTAACTAAGGTGGTTTCAACTTCACGCCCGGTAGCATCAGCGCTGTGCAGAATACGACGATGGCTATGGCCGCCTTCTCGCGTCAGGTGATAACGCATTTCACCCGCGGCCTGCGGATCAAGATCAAAGGCCACGCCACTGTCAATCAGCCATTGCACGCAGTGTCGGGCATTGCTGGCGATAAACGACACTGTTTCCCGATCACATAAACCGGCTCCGGCGATCAATGTGTCTTCAATATGTGAATCGATGCTGTCGGTTTCATCAAAAACTGCCGCGATGCCACCCTGCGCATATAACGTTGATCCTTCGTTAACCTGTGCTTTGCTCAATACGATGACCTGATAATGCTGAGCTAATCGTAACGCCAGCGACAATCCTGCTGCGCCGCTGCCTACAATCATGACATCGCACTGATAATCAGGAAGTGAATTCATTTTCATAATGTTTAATTTACTAAACAAGAATGGGTCGAGCATAAGCGCTACACGTAATTCTGTGAAGTATTTTGAACAAATAATCGACACGGGAGAGTGCTTTTTTTGAAAATGATTTTTATTTCAGTAAGTTAAATTCGAGCGGCTTAAGCAAGCTTTTTAAGCCACGCTTATTTGCGGGTAAGGATTTAAAGATGAAAAAGCCGTTGTCATGAGTTACTCTGCCAGCGATTCAGGCTCTGTGATAGTGAACGATAACAAACAGGCTGTTTTACCTGCAGCGGAGCGGTAAAACTCAGGGCGATAAGTGAACTTAACGCCACATCGCAACTCTAAGTGCATGCTTGCTCAGAACAATGAGATGTGCTGGCAGTTCCTTTACGCATTAGAAATGAATTTGGGGAGATATTACCTCGGATGAGCGAGCAGTTAACGGATCAGATCCTCGTTGAACGGGTTCAGAAAGGAGATCAAAAGGCTTTCAATTTACTGGTGATTCGTTACCAGCATAAAGTGGCGAGCCTGGTTTCACGCTATGTTCCGTCGGGCGATGTACCTGACGTAGTTCAGGAGTCTTTCATTAAAGCTTACCGCGCGCTGGATTCGTTCCGTGGCGATAGCGCTTTTTATACCTGGCTTTATCGAATTGCGGTCAATACCGCTAAAAATTATCTGGTTGCGCAGGGGCGTCGTCCGCCATCAAGCGATGTGGATGCGATTGATGCGGAAAATTTCGAAAGTGCGGGTGCACTAAAAGAAATTTCGAACCCTGAGAACTTAATGTTGTCAGAAGAACTGAAACAAATCGTCTTTCGTACCATTGAGGCGCTTCCTGAAGATTTGCGTATGGCAATCACTCTCAGGGAACTGGACGGGCTGAGTTACGAAGAAATTGCCGCCATCATGGATTGCCCGGTAGGTACTGTTCGTTCACGTATCTTCCGTGCACGAGAGGCTATTGATAATAAAGTTCAACCGCTTATCCAACGTCAGTGATAACGGCTACTGGAAGGGTATTTAGGCATGCAGAAAGAAAAACTTTCCGCTTTAATGGATGGTGAGACGCTTGATAACGAGCTTTTTTCCGCGTTATCAAAAGATGCAGAGCTGCAGAAAAGCTGGGAAAGCTATCATTTGATCCGCGATACCCTGCGCGGCGATGTTGGCGATACTTTGCATTTCGATATTTCTGCGCGCGTAGCTGCTGCCATCGAACAAGAACCGCTGCGTAAAGTCACTACGCTGATTCCTGAAGCGCAGCCAGAACCGTCTCGCTGGGAAAAAATGCCATTCTGGCGTAAAGCGCGGCCCTGGGCAGCGCAACTGACGCAGGTTGGCGTTGCGGCTTGTGTTTCCCTGGCGGTCATCGTTGGTGTTCAGCATTACAATCAACCTAACGGCAGTAAGGTTGAATCCTCGGATTCTCCGGTTTTTAATACCTTGCCAATGATGGGAAAAGCATCGCCAGTGAGTTTAGGCGTACCCTCTGATGCTTTTGATACCAACAGCGCGAATCAGCAGGTTCAGGAGCAGCGTCGTCGTGTAAACGCTATGCTGCAGGATTATGAACTTCAGCGCCGTTTACATGCTGATCAATTGCAGTTTGAATCAGATGTGCCTAAACAAGCGCAGGCAGATGTTCCCGGCAATCAGTCCTTAGGAATTCAACAGCAGTAATGAAGCAGCTTTGGTGCGCCGTTAGCCTGCTGGCAGGCAGCCTGCTTTGGTCCTCTACCGCCCCGGCGCAAACATCTGCGTCTGGGGCGTTGTTACAGCAGATGGAGCAGGCAAGCCAGAACCTCAATTACGAATTTGCTTACATCAATATTTCCCGTATTGGCATTGAATCGCTGCGTTATCGCCACGCTGTGGTTGATAAACGGGTATTTGCACAATTGTTGCAGATGGATGGTCCACGCCGTGAAGTTATTCAGCGTGGCAGCGATATTAGCTATTTTGAACCCGGTCTCGACCCTTTCTCATTGCCTGGCAACCATATTATTGATGCACTGCCGTCAGTGATTTTTGCCAACTTCGCAAAACTTGCCAGTACTTACGACTTTATTACCGTTGGGCGTTCCCGTATTGCCGATCAGATGTGCGATGTGCTGCGCATTGTATCGCGCGATGGCACCCGCTATAGCTATGTTGTGTGGCTGGATGTAGATACTAAACTACCGCTGCGTATTGATTTATTGGATCGCGATGGTGAAACGCTTGAGCAATTCAGAGTAATCAGTTTTGCCGTTGATGAAGGCGTGCGCAACTTAATGCAGGGCTTAGAAAAAGCCAATCTGCCGCCCACCTTATCGGTGCCAAAAGACGACAAGATCACGCTAACCTGGCAACCAGGTTGGTTACCCGCTGGCATGTCATTAGTGTCTCAAAATCGTCGCGATATTCCGACCATGAACAAAAGTATGGAGACGCGCCTTTACAGCGATGGCTTGTTTAGTTTTGCGATTAACATTACCCCGGCGGATAAAAGCAGCACTACACAGACATTGCGCACTGGACGTCGTACCGTACAAACGGTTTTGCGTAATAATAATGAAATTACGGTCGTTGGTGAGTTACCCCCCTCGACAGCAAAACGCATTGCGGACAGCATCGATTTAAGGTCACAAAAATGATGAGAGAGTGGGCCACCGTGGTGGCATGGCAGGATGGCATTGCTACGCTGCATACCGAAGCGAAAACTTCCTGCAACAGCTGCTCGGCGCGCAAAGGCTGTGGCAGCCATATGCTGAATAAGCTTGGCCCAAAAGACGCGCATGTAATGCAGATTGCCAGCAGCAAGCCATTGGCGCCCGGTCAGCGTATTGAGCTGGGTATCAAAGAAAGCAGCCTGCTTGGTTCGGCGTTACTGGTTTATATGACGCCGCTGTTTGGCCTGTTTCTGTTTGCTGGCATTTTTCAGGCATTTTTCCATAGCGATCTGGCAGCAGCCTGTGGTGCGTTGTTAGGTGGTATAGGTGGATTTATTGTCGCGAAAGGCGTATCGATGAAATTTGGCGATCGCGAAACCTTCCAGCCGGTCATTCTCAACGTCGCTTTACCACCTGATGCGCTGCGCGTTGAAAGCGAAGCGTAATTCTCACTCAGGCCGCGCTGTGATTGTGGCCTTCGTTATGTTCCCTTCTCGCTACAAACTGTTGTGATTCCACTACGTTCCATTCTTTTATGCGCGGCATTAACAGTGTAATATGCGTCGTCATTAATGAGGCTGACAGGATTGTGGGTAAAGAGCGATCTTCCTGAATGTGTCTGTGCTCAGGTTTTCAACTGATTTTCTACGTGAAGATATTCATATAAATGAAGCACATCCGAAATTTCTCCATCATCGCGCACATTGACCACGGCAAATCGACGCTCTCTGACCGCTTGATTCAAATTTGTGGTGGCTTAACCGATCGCGAAATGGCTGCGCAGGTTCTGGATTCTATGGATCTGGAACGTGAGCGTGGTATTACCATTAAAGCGCAAAGCGTTACTCTCGATTATAAAGCGTTAAACGGCGAAACTTACCAGCTCAATTTCATTGATACCCCTGGACATGTGGACTTCTCTTATGAAGTTTCACGATCACTGGCTGCCTGCGAAGGAGCATTGCTGGTGGTGGATGCCGGACAGGGCGTAGAAGCGCAAACCCTGGCAAACTGCTATACAGCGATTGAGATGGATCTGGAAGTAGTGCCGGTCCTGAACAAAATTGACCTGCCGGCTGCTGACCCTGATCGGGCAGCCCAGGAAATCGAAGATATTGTCGGTATTGATGCGACTGATGCAGTGCGTTGCTCGGCAAAAACTGGCGTTGGCGTGCCGGAGGTGCTGGAGCGCCTGGTGCGCGACATTCCCGCACCAGAAGGCGATCCTGAAGCACCGCTTCAGGCATTAATTATTGATTCATGGTTCGATAACTATCTCGGTGTGGTGTCGTTGGTACGTATTAAAAACGGCACTATGCGTAAGGGTGACAAGATTAAAGTGCTCAGTACTGGTCAGGTGTATAACGCCGATCGGCTGGGTATTTTCACACCCAAGCAGGTTGATCGCACGCAATTGAACTGCGGCGAAGTAGGTTGGTTGGTCTGTGCGATTAAAGATATTCTCGGCGCACCAGTAGGGGATACTTTAACCGGCGCGCGTAATCCGGCAGATAAAGCCTTGCCGGGCTTCAAAAAAGTGAAGCCACAAGTTTACGCCGGTTTGTTCCCGGTCAGTTCTGATGATTACGAAGCCTTCCGTGATGCGCTGGGTAAGCTGAGCCTGAACGATGCTTCCCTGTTCTACGAGCCAGAAAGCTCCACTGCGCTGGGCTTTGGCTTCCGTTGTGGCTTCCTTGGTCTGTTGCACATGGAAATCATTCAGGAGCGTCTGGAGCGTGAATATGATCTTGATCTGATCACCACCGCACCTACGGTTGTTTACGAAGTGGAAACCACCAGCGGCGAAGTCATCTATGTTGACAGCCCGTCTAAACTGCCGCCGCTAAACGATATTGAAGAACTGCGTGAGCCAATCGCTGAATGTCACATGTTGCTGCCGCAGGAATATTTGGGCAACGTCATCACGCTTTGTATTGAGAAGCGCGGCGTGCAAACCAATATGGTTTATCACGGCAATCAGGTCGCTCTGACCTATGATATTCCGATGGCCGAAGTGGTGCTCGACTTCTTTGATCGTCTTAAATCAACGTCGCGCGGTTATGCTTCTTTGGATTACAACTTTAAATGTTTTCAAGCCTCTGACATGGTGCGCGTTGACGTTCTGATTAACTCTGAACGTGTTGATGCGCTGGCGTTGATTACCCACCGTGAAAATGCGCCTTATCGTGGCCGTGACCTGGTTGAGAAGATGAAAGAGCTCATTCCACGTCAGCAATTCGATATTGCAATTCAGGCGGCAATCGGCAACCACATTATTGCTCGTTCAACGGTTAAACAGTTGCGTAAAAACGTTCTCGCCAAGTGTTATGGCGGTGATGTTAGCCGTAAAAAGAAACTGTTGCAGAAACAGAAAGAAGGTAAGAAGCGAATGAAGCAGGTCGGTAACGTTGAGCTGCCGCAGGAAGCATTCCTTGCCATTCTGCATGTCGGTAAGGACAGCAAATAAGGACGCACAATGGCTAATATGTTCGCTCTGATTCTGGCGATAGCAACACTGATTACAGGCATTATCTGGTGTATTGATCGGTTTAAATGGGCACCTGCACGTCGCGCCCAACAAGCCGCAGCGCAGGCGCAGGCAGGCAGCACGCTAGACAGCAAAACGCTGGCAAAAGTGTCGCCTCAGCCAGGCTGGATTGAAACGGCAGCATCGGTTTTTCCGGTGCTTGCAGTGGTGTTCATCGTGCGTTCGTTTATCTACGAGCCATTCCAGATCCCTTCTGGATCAATGATGCCCACGCTGCTCATTGGCGATTTTATCCTGGTTGAGAAGTTTGCTTACGGCATTAAAGATCCGATCACCCAAACCACGTTAATTCCAACGGGTCAGCCGAAGCGCGGTGATATTGCGGTATTCAAATATCCGAAAGATCCAAGTCTGGACTACATTAAGCGTGTGATTGGTTTGCCAGGCGATAAAGTCACCTATGATCCGTACAGCAAAACGCTGACGGTGAATCCGGGCTGCAACCAGGGCAAAGCCTGTGTTACCGCCTTGCCGGTAACGTATACCGATGTGCAGCCAAGCAGCTTCATTCAGACCTTCAGCGGTTTCGATGGTAATGAAAGCGGTAGCGGTTTTTACCAGGTTCCGCAGGGGGAAACCATGCGCGGCGGTTTGCGTCTGGGTACGCGTAAGGAAACGATTGGCAATGTAACCCACGACATTCTGCTGGTGAATGAAGCGCAAAGTCAGGCTGGCATGTACTATCAACAGCCGGGCCAGCCGCAGGCAAGCTGGGTAGTGCCGCAAGGGCAATATTTCATGATGGGCGATAACCGGGATAATAGCGCCGACAGCCGCTACTGGGGCTTTGTTCCGGAACGGAATCTGGTCGGAAAAGCGGTTGCTATCTGGATGAGCTTTGATAAACAAGAAGGTCAGTGGCCGACCGGCGTTCGCCTGAGTCGAATTGGCGGCATTCACTGACAGTAAACGCCTGATCGCAAGGCAACCGGGTGACCTCCTGCTGGAGGTCACTGCACACCAAACAGAATGTGTTGGAAACTCAGCCCTGTTTGGTATGCAGAGTCACAGACGCAAAAAAGAACTGGAATCGCATGAACCCCATCTTGATTAACAAGCTTCAGCGCAAACTGGGCTACACTTTTACTCATCCGGAACTATTACAGCAAGCGCTTACACACCGTAGCGCCAGCAGTAAACACAACGAGCGACTTGAATTTCTCGGCGATTCTATTCTCAGCTATGTGATTGCAAATGCACTTTATCACCGTTTCCCCCGGGTGGATGAAGGGGACATGAGCCGCATGCGCGCCACGCTGGTTCGTGGCAATACGTTGGCTGAAATGGCGCGCGAGTTTGATTTAGGTGAATGCCTGCGTTTAGGTCCGGGCGAATTGAAAAGCGGCGGTTTTCGTCGTGAATCTATCCTGGCGGATACGGTAGAGGCGCTGATTGGCGGCATCTTCCTTGACAGTAGTATCCAGACGGTGGAACAACTGATCCTTGACTGGTATCAGACGCGCCTTGACGAAATCAGTCCGGGCGATAAGCAAAAAGATCCCAAAACGCGCCTGCAGGAGTATCTGCAAGGTCGCCATTTACCGTTACCAGGTTATTTAGTGGTACAGGTACGCGGCGAAGCGCACGATCAGGAATTCACCATTCATTGTCAAGTGAGTGGCATGGCTGAACCGGTGGTGGGCGTAGGCTCCAGCCGCCGTAAAGCAGAACAAGCAGCTGCTGAACAGGCACTGATTAAGTTAGGACTCGAATGAGCGAACATGTTACCTATTGCGGCTTTGTCGCAATTGTCGGCCGACCCAACGTCGGCAAATCCACTTTACTGAACCAGTTGCTGGGTCAGAAAGTATCGATCACCTCGCGTAAACCACAAACTACGCGCCATCGTATTATGGGGATCCATACTGAAGGCGAATATCAGGCGATCTACGTTGATACGCCTGGCCTGCATATGGAAGAGAAGCGTGCGATTAACCGCCTGATGAACCGTGCAGCCAGCAGCTCCATTGGCGACGTTGAGCTGGTGATTTTTGTTGTGGAAGGCACCCGCTGGACGCCCGATGACGAAATGGTGTTAGGCAAGCTGCGCGACGGCAAAGTGCCGGTGGTGCTAGCCGTCAATAAAGTGGATAACATTCAGGATAAAACTATCCTGCTTCCGCATTTGCAGTTTCTTAGTCAGCAGATGAATTTCCTCGATATTGTGCCGATCTCTGCCGAAAGCGGTAAAAATGTTGATACGATTGCGGCAGTCACGCGCAAGCATTTAAAGCAGGCTGAGCACCACTTCCCCGAAGATTATATTACCGATCGTTCGCAGCGCTTTATGGCGTCTGAAATTATTCGTGAGAAACTGATGCGTTTTCTCGGCGCTGAATTGCCTTATTCGGTTACCGTGGAAATTGAACGCTTCGTGACTAACGAGCGCGGAGGTTATGACATCAACGGCCTGATTCTGGTTGAGCGTGAAGGCCAGAAGAAGATGGTGATAGGCAATAAAGGCGCCAAGATCAAAACCATCGGCATTGAAGCCCGTAAAGATATGGAAGAGATGTTTGAGGCAAAAGTGCATCTTGAACTGTGGGTGAAGGTGAAATCCGGTTGGGCAGATGACGAACGTGCGCTGCGTAGCCTGGGTTATGTAGACGATCTCTGATTCGATGGAAGGCTGGCAACGCGCCTTTGTGCTGCATAGTCGCCCTTTCAGCGAAACCAGCCTGCTGCTCGACCTGTTTAGTGAAAGTCAGGGGCGGGTGCGGGTCCTTGCTAAAGGCGCACGCTCCCGACGTTCACAGCTCAAAGGTGCGCTTCAGCCCTTCACACCTTTGTTAGTGCGCTGGAGCGGGCGCGGCGAGGTTAAAACCCTGCGCAATGCTGAGGCGGTATCGCTGGCTTTACCGCTGCATGGCATCACGCTTTACTGTGGCCTGTACGTCAATGAACTGTTGTCACGCGTACTGGAGCAGGAAATCCCTTTCTCCGATCTCTTCTTCGATTATCTTCATTGTCTTCAGGATCTGGCGGCCAGCAGTGGATCACCGGAACCGGCATTGCGTCGCTTTGAGCTGGCGATGCTGGGCCATCTTGGTTATGGCATCGATTTTCTGCACTGCGCCGGCAGCGGCGCGCCTGTTGACGATGCCATGACCTACAGCTATCGCGAAGAAAAGGGATTCATCGCCAGTGTGGTGGTAAACCAGCGTAGCTTTACCGGCCGCCAGCTACGTGCGCTATGGGAGCGAGACTTTCCAGATGCCGACTGCTTACGCGCTGCTAAGCGCTTTACCCGCATGGCGTTAAAGCCGTATCTTGGTGGCAAGCCGCTAAAAAGCCAGGAACTGTTTCGGCAGTTTATACCTAAAAAAAAGCCGGATGCGGCAAAGGATTAGCGCTAGTCGTACCGCATGTGATTACCCGCACGGTACACTCATTATTTCGACCTAAAAGAGTTGAGGATTGTCATGGCTGAGTTACTGTTAGGGGTCAACATTGACCATATCGCCACGGTGCGTAACGCGCGCGGCACGTATTATCCCGACCCGGTGCAGGCAGCATTTATTGCCGAGCAGGCAGGTGCCGATGGCATCACCGTACATTTGCGTGAGGATCGCCGTCATATTACCGATCGCGACGTGCGTATCCTGCGCGATACCATCCAGACGCGCATGAATCTGGAAATGGCCGTGACTGACGAAATGATTGGCATTGCCTGCGAAATCAAACCCCATTTCTGCTGTCTGGTGCCAGAAAAGCGCCAGGAAGTGACGACTGAAGGCGGGCTGGATGTGGCCGGGCAGCAGGACAAACTCAACGCCGCAGTCAGGCTGCTGAGTGAGGCCGGAATTTTGGTTTCGCTGTTTATCGATGCCGATCATCGTCAAATTGAAGCAGCCGTTGCCAGCGGCGCACCCTATATTGAAATTCATACCGGTGCCTACGCTGAAGCGCCAGAAGGTTTAGCACGTGACGCGGCATTTGAACGCATCCGTAAAGCGGCGAGTTTTGCCAACAGTCTGGGTTTGAAAGTGAATGCCGGACACGGCCTGACGTATCACAATGTGTTACCCATTGCAGCGTTACCGGAAATGCATGAACTGAACATTGGTCACGCCATTATTGGCCGTGCTGTGATGTGCGGCCTGTCTGATGCCGTTAAAGAGATGAAGCAGCTGATGCGAGAAGCACGCCGCTAATGGCTATTCTTGGGCTAGGCACTGACATCGTAGAAATCGAACGCATCGCTGGCGTGCTCGAACGCTCCGGCGATCGTTTAGCGCGTCGGGTCCTGAGTGAGGCCGAATGGCAACAATATCAGGCTCACCAGCAGCCGGTACGTTTCCTGGCGAAGCGGTTTGCAGTAAAAGAAGCTGCAGCGAAGGCTTTTGGCACCGGGATTCGTGGTGGTCTGGCGTTTAACCAGTTTGAAGTATTTAATGACGAGCTGGGGAAACCGGGGCTTCGTTTTTTCCAGCATGCTGCTGATGTCGCGCAGCAGTTAGGGGTAAAAACCGTTCATGTTACGCTGGCAGATGAGCGGCATTATGCTTGCGCCACGGTCATTATCGAAAGTTAACCTTAACCGTGCAGCTCGACAAATTTCTCCCACAGCGCATCGCGTGATTCGATGTGCTGTGGATCGATGATAATGGTGGTATCAATGGGGCAGACGCTTTGACAGGTCGGCGCAGCATAATGCCCGATACACTCCGTGCAGCGGCTGGTATCAATTTCATAAAGCCTGTCACCCAGCGAAATAGCCTGATTTGGGCATTCCGGCTCACACATATCGCAATTTATACATTTGGCCGTAATTAACAGCGCCATAAAATCCTCTGATAACAACAGAAAAAGCGCGGGTATTATACGCGCAGAAACTGCTCAGACCAGCTTTTTCACCAGGGCTTCGCTGTGGCGGATATGGCTCGACGCACGTTCGGGATCATTTTGTATCAGCGCCATAAACAGCAGATCGGTTAACGCCAGTTGCGCAGTGGTAGATGAAATTGCGGCGCTACGCGTGCTTTGCTCTTCCGCCACGGTATAAAGACAGTGTGTTGCACGCTGTTGCAGGGTATTTGGTGTGAAGCCGGTAAAGGCTAACACGCTTGCGCCAACGCTTGCCGCTTCCTGGGCCGCCAGATTAATCTCGCGCCGCTCGCCGGTGTATGAGATCGCCAGTAATACGTCGCCGGGTCCCATCGCCTGAACGCTCGCCAGCAAGGCATGCATATCCTGCTCAGCCACCGCGTTAATACCAATTTTCATCAGCTTCCAGGAGAAGTCTTTTGCCACCAGACCTGACGCGCCAATGCCAACCAGCAGGATGCGCCGGGCGTTTTTCAGCAGCAGCAAGACGTCATTGAGTTTTTTTTCGCTGTTAATATCCAGTGTCGCCCGAATAGCGGAAAGCTTTTCGGTCAGTAATTTCTCACCTACGGTTTTCAGCGGATCGTCACTTAATATGTGGTTGTGCACGGTAATCGCATCCTTGTCTGCCAGCGATTCACTCAAGGCTAATTTCAGCGCCGGAAAGCCTTTGTAACCGAGCTTCTGGGCAAACTTCACGACGCCAGACTGGCTAATCCCGGCTTCTTCTGCCAGCTTCTGTGAACTCAGATGCCGCGCCCTGTCCGGCTGCGATAGCAAAAAATCGGCCAGGCGGCGCTCATTTAGCGCCAGGCGGGGATAAAGCTGGCGAATACGCAACAAGGAGCTCATGCCCAATCCTCTTGGTTTTAATGATTATTTCGCGAAGAATAAACTATTCATTGAGCATTGTAGACACTGGAATTAAAAATGAGAGTCGTCGCCGCGTCGTCTGATGATGGCTACAATGAAGGCAGATAAGGCAAAAATCAGCGAAAAGGAGAGTGGCTTGACCAAAGGTACACAACGTCGCGTGGTGTTTTTTGACCTGGATGGTACGCTGCATCAACAGGATATGTTCGGCACCTTTATGCGTTATTTGCTACGGCGTAAACCGCTCAATTTGCTGTTAATGGTGCCGCTACTGCCGGTAGTCGGGCTGGGATTATTGCTTAAAGGCCGGGCGGCACGCTGGCCGATGAGCCTGCTGCTGTGGTCAATTACGTTTGGTCGCTCTGAACGCACCTTATTACAGCTGGAAGCGGAATTCGCGCAGTGGTTTCGCCTGCGGGTAAGGGCTTTTCCGGTGGTCCAGCAACGTTTGACCGATTATCTCAATAGCGATGATGCCGACGTCTGGTTAATTACCGGATCGCCGCAGGCGCTGGTCGAACAGGTTTATTATGATTCTGCTTTTTTGCCGCGCGTGAAACTGATCGCCAGTCAAATGCAACGTGGGGCAGGAGGGCGCATACTCGCGATGCGTTGTCTTGGTCATGAAAAAGTGGCGCAGCTGGAAGAAAAAATTGGCACGCCGCTGCAGTTGTACAGCGGTTACAGCGACAGCAAACAAGATAACCCGCTACTGTTTTTCTGTCAGCACCGCTGGAGTGTGACGCCAGGCGGTGAACTGCAACAGCTGGAATAAGCCGCTTCGAATCGGGCGAAGAGATCGCTATAATGCGCCGCTTTTCTGTAGTCGGGAGTCGCCAGGGTGGACCAACAACAACATGAATACTGGATGCGTCATGCGCTTGGGCTGGCGCGTCTGGCCTGGGAGCAGGGTGAAGTCCCGGTTGGCGCGGTGCTGGTACAGGGCGATCGCGTAATTGGTGAGGGCTGGAATCGACCGATTGGGCAACATGATCCGACTGCCCACGCCGAAATCATGGCGCTGCGACAGGGTGGAGAAGTGCTGGAGAATTATCGTCTGCTTGATACCACGCTTTATGTCACGCTGGAACCCTGCGTGATGTGTGCGGGCGCAATGGTGCATAGCCGTATCACGCGTCTGGTTTTTGGTGCGCATGACGAGAAAACCGGCGCGGCAGGCTCGCTGATAGATGTGCTGGGTCATCCAGGCATGAACCATCAAATTGAGCGGGTCAGCGGCGTACTGGCTGAAGAGTGTGCGGGCATGTTGAGTGACTTTTTCCGCATGCGGCGCGAGCAGAAAAAAGCGCAGCGTCAGGCCCTGCGCGAGCTTTAATTCATTGCAATTTTTGGCTCAACCGCCGGATAACCTCTGCCCAGCTCTGCTTCTAACGCTGCCTGCCGGGCAATACGCTTATCCTGTTCCTGCAAATATCCCACCAGGCTTATCTGATATTTACGGATATTTTCAACATAGTTATAGGCTTCGTGGCCGCGTGCGTAGCCGTAAGTCGTCTGCGTGTAATAACGCTTCTGGCTTAGCATCGGTAAGCGCAGCTTTACATCGGCCCAGCTGTCTGGATTGCTGCCTTGCCTGGCGGTGAGCTTGCGCGCATCCAGCATATGCGCATAACCCATGTTATACGCCGCCAGCGCAAACCAAATGCGCTCCTCTTCAGGAATGGTTGGCGGCACTTTTTCCATCATACGCTGTAAATATTCGCTGCCGCCGCGAATGCTTTGTTCGGCATCGGTACGATCAGCAACCTTCAGGCTATCGGCGGTATTTCGCGTCAACATCATCATACCGCGCACGCCGGTAGGCGAAGTGGCTTGCGGATTCCAGTGCGATTCCTGATAAGAAATAGCGGCTAATAAGCGCCAGTCTATGCCGCTGGCATATTTTTCAAACAGCGGTTTGATGTCCGGTAAGGTGCTGTCGATAGCACGTAAAAAAGTACGAGTATCAACATAATCGAAAGTGCCTACGTGACCGAGGTATTTCTCATCCAGTCGTGCCATCGCCCCTTCTTCGCCCATACCATTAAAGAAATCGAGCATCGCAGCATTCAGGCTGCCATCTTCACTGTGGGGCAGATACCAGGTCACAGGTTCTTCATCGGTCACGTCAAAAGCCACCGCCAGCTGCGGATGAATACGCTGGAGCAGCGCAATCGTCACTGAATCGCCAATGGTATAATCAAGTTTGTCATCGGCCACTGCTTCCAGTAGCGCTTTTGGGTTCTGATCGGTAGAGATAGCCCAATCGAGATTAGAATACTGTTTAGATTTGGCATTTTTTAATGTCGATAAATAGGCTGAGCCCGAGGCAACCGTTAACCGCCCATTCAAATCACCAAGGTTTTTAGGGCGTGGTTTGTTCACGCGATACACCAGCTGCTGCGACACATTGTAGTAACCTGGCCCGGTTTGATAACGCGCCAGACGTTCGCTGTTGTAGATCAGTCCTGCAGCCAGCAAATCCGCTTTGCCATCATCAAGGTCGTCAAACAGGTCGCTGAGATTAGGACGGACAGTGATTTTCAGCTTTACGCCCAGATAATCGGCGAAGCGCTTCGCCAGCTCATAATCCATCCCGGCTGGAGATTTATTGATGGTGTAGTAAGTCAGCGGGGAATTAATGGTGCTGATACGCAACACTCCCCGTGATTTAATCCGTGAGATCGCGTCTTGTCCGCCGCCATACCAGGGGATGGACGGCCATAAAGCCAGTGCTAACAGTACGGCAACCAGACCGATAAACAGATAATTAAATTTAAAGCGTTTCAAATAGTTATCTCTCGATGGCTCTAAGGCCCCTGTCTTTTACAGGCAATATTGATCTTTTTTGAACTCCCAGAGCGAGGGGCATTTTGCGCAACAAAGCGAAGCAGAGCAACTCATAAAGCAATTTCTGTGCAAAATTCAGGCAAATCCGGGGGGCCATAAATTTTGCGCAAACGGTTTCGTCGCGAGTGCTGTTTCTCTATAATACGCCCCGTTTTCCCTGTTGCGCCCAATGAAGCGTCGCCCGGCGCTTCGAAGACGAGAGATCTTTAATGATGGAAATTCTGCGTGGTTCGCCCGCCCTGTCGGCTTTTCGTGTAAACAAACTGCTGACCCGCTTTCAGGAAGCTCATCTACCGGTGAGTGATATTTACGCTGAGTACGTCCATTTTGCCGATGTCAGCACGCCGCTGAGCGCCGATGAAAAAGCCCGCCTGCAGCGCCTGCTTAAATACGGTCCTTCTCTCGCTGAATACGCGCCGCAAGGGCGTCTGCTGCTGGTTACGCCACGTCCAGGCACCCTTTCGCCCTGGTCATCAAAAGCGACCGACATCGCCCATAACTGTGGTTTACCACAGGTGCGTCGCCTTGAGCGCGGTATGGCCTTCTATATTGATGCACCACAGCTAACGGACGCGCAGTGGCAAACCCTGGCCGCATTACTGCATGATCGCATGGTGGAAACCGTGTATAGCGATCTGGCACAGGCTGAACAGCTGTTTATCCGTCATGAGCCGCAGCCGGTAAAAAGTATTGATATATTGCGTGAAGGTCGTCAGGCATTGGTTCAGGCAAACATCAGCCTGGGCCTGGCATTAGCTGAAGACGAAATTGACTATCTGCTCGATGCCTTCACCAAACTGGGTCGCAACCCGAATGACATCGAACTGTACATGTTCGCGCAGGCCAACTCAGAACACTGTCGTCACAAGATTTTTAACGCCGACTGGATTATCGATGGTGAAAAACAGCCGAAGTCGCTGTTCAAAATGATCAAAAACACCTTTGAGCAGACGCCAGATTACGTGCTGTCCGCTTATAAAGACAATGCCGCAGTGATGGAAGGTTCTGAAGTCGGCCGCTTCTTCGCTGACGCGGATAAAGGTGAATATGCATACCATCAGGAAGCCGCACATATCCTGATGAAAGTCGAAACGCATAACCATCCAACCGCAATTTCCCCGTGGCCTGGGGCAGCAACCGGTTCCGGTGGCGAAATTCGTGACGAAGGTGCAACCGGACGTGGCGCCAAACCGAAAGCCGGTTTAGTGGGCTTCTCCGTCTCTAACCTGCGTATTCCCGGCTTCGGGCAGCCGTGGGAAGAGGATTTCGGCAAGCCTGAACGTATTGTTAGCGCACTGGACATCATGACCGAAGGGCCTTTAGGCGGCGCAGCGTTTAACAACGAATTTGGTCGCCCGGCGTTAAACGGCTATTTCCGGACTTATGAAGAGCGGGTTAACAGCCATAACGGTGAGGAGCTGCGCGGTTATCACAAACCGATCATGCTGGCGGGGGGCATTGGTAATATCCGTGCCGATCACGTACAGAAAGGGGAAATCAGCGTCGGGGCCAGGCTAATTGTGCTGGGTGGACCGGCGATGAATATTGGGCTGGGCGGCGGCGCGGCGTCGTCTATGGCATCCGGTCAGTCTGACGCCGATCTTGATTTTGCATCAGTACAACGTGACAACCCTGAAATGGAACGTCGTTGCCAGGAAGTGATCGACCGCTGCTGGCAGCTCGGTGATGACAACCCCATTTTATTTATCCATGACGTTGGCGCGGGCGGGCTTTCCAATGCCATGCCAGAACTGGTCAGCGATGGTGGCCGTGGTGGTCGTTTTAACCTGCGCGATATTCTCAGCGACGAGCCAGGTATGAGCCCGCTGGAAGTGTGGTGTAACGAATCGCAAGAGCGTTATGTCATGGCTGTTTCGCCAGAAAAACTGGCTGAGTTTGATGCCATTTGCCAGCGTGAGCGTGCTCCGTATGCGGTGATTGGTGAAGCGACAGAGGCGTTGCATCTGAGCCTGACGGACAGCCATTTCGACAACAATCCAATCGACATGCCGCTGGATGTGCTGTTGGGGAAAACGCCAAAAATGACGCGTAATGTGGTGAAGCAGCGCGCACAAGGTGCGGCGTTACAGCGCGACGGTATCACATTGGCTGATGCGGTAAATCGTGTGTTGCATTTGCCAGCCGTGGCTGAAAAAACTTTCCTGGTGACCATCGGGGATCGTAGCGTTACCGGCATGGTCGCGCGCGATCAGATGGTCGGGCCGTGGCAGATTCCGGTTGCCAACTGTGCGGTCACTACTGCCAGCCTCGACAGCTATTACGGTGAAGCCTTCGCACTCGGCGAACGTGCGCCTGTTGCATTGCTGGACTTTGCCGCTTCCGGGCGCCTGGCGGTCGGTGAAGCACTCACTAACCTGGCAGCGACGCAGATCGGCTCATTAAAGCGGGTGAAGCTGTCGGCCAACTGGATGTCTGCTGCGGGCCATCCGGGTGAGGATGCTGGTTTGTATGAGGCGGTGAAAGCTGTGGGCGAAGAACTGTGTCCAGCGCTGGGTATCACTATTCCGGTGGGTAAAGACTCAATGTCGATGAAAACCCGCTGGCAGCAAGGCACCGGGCAACGCGAAATGACCTCGCCGCTGTCGCTGGTTATTACCGCATTTGCTCGTGTGGAAGATGTCCGTCGCACCGTAACGCCACAGTTACAGGCCGATCAGGAAAACTTACTGCTGCTGATCGACCTGGGTAATGGCGCGAACACGCTGGGCGCAACAGCACTGTCGCAGGTTTATCGCCAGTTAGGTGACAAACCCGCCGACGTGCGCGATGCACAACAGTTGGCTGGCTTCTTCAATGCTATCCAGGCGCTGGTGGCCGGGCAGAAACTGCTGGCGTACCACGATCGTTCAGACGGAGGTTTACTGGTAACGCTGGCAGAGATGGCGTTTACCGGTCATTGTGGCATAGACGTTGATATTGCCGCTCTGGGCAGCGATGCACTGGCCGCTTTGTTTAGCGAAGAGCTGGGCGCGGTGATCCAAATCAATGCTGCCGATCGTGCACGGGTTGAGACGGTTCTTGCTGACCATGGTTTAGCTGCATGTAGTCATGTGCTGGGCAGTGCGCAACCAGGCGATCGTTTCGTTATTCGTTCCGGCGATAGCGTGGTGTACAGCGAAAGCCGTACCACGTTGCGTACCTGGTGGGCAGAAACCACCTGGCAAATGCAGCGCCTGCGTGACAACCCCGCTTGTGCCGATCAGGAGCACGAGGCTAAGAAAAATGACAGCGATCCCGGCCTGAATGTTCATCTGACATTCAAACCGGAAGAAGACGTTGCCGCGCCAATGATTGCCTGTGGTGCGCGTCCCCGTGTTGCGGTGTTGCGTGAGCAAGGCGTCAACTCGCACGTTGAAATGGCGGCGGCCTTTGATCGCGCCGGTTTCACTGCGGTTGACGTACACATGAGCGATCTGCTGGCCGGTCGTCGCGGTCTGGAAGAGTTCCAGGCATTAGCGGCATGTGGCGGTTTCTCCTACGGAGACGTATTAGGAGCGGGGGAAGGGTGGGCGAAATCCATTCTTTTCAATCCACGCGTTCGTGATGAGTTTGAGCAATTCTTCCATCGTCCACAGACCCTGGCGCTGGGCGTGTGTAACGGCTGCCAGATGATGTCCAACCTGCGCGAATTAATTCCGGGCAGCGACTTGTGGCCGCGTTTTGTGCGTAATCAGTCAGAGCGTTTTGAAGCACGCTCTAGCCTGGTTGAAGTCGCTGCAAGCCCATCGCTGCTGTTAGAAGGCATGGTCGGTTCTTATATGCCGATCGCGGTCTCGCATGGGGAAGGTTTTGTTGAAGTGCGTGATGGTGCGCATCTTGCGGCACTGGAGGCGAAGGGACTGGTTGCGCTGCGCTTTGTTGATAACTTCAGCAAGGTGACAGAAACTTACCCGGCTAACCCGAACGGTTCACCGAATGGCATCACCGCTGTAACAAACGAAAGCGGCCGGGTGACGATCATGATGCCGCACCCGGAACGCGTGTTCCGCACGGTGAGCAACTCATGGCATCCGGCAGAGTGGGGCGAAGACAGTCCGTGGATGCGTATTTTCCGTAATGCGCGTAAGCAGCTGGGTTAAAGTTAAAAACCAGATAAAACAAGGAGGCAGCGATGCCTCCTTTTTTACGTTGGTGATTGTTGGGAAAAGACGACAATCACCTTACTTATATGTCTCTAAAAAGAGACATTTATTTGGCTGATTTTTAATGTTTTTGTTTTTTCTGGCCTTAAGTGTTGGTCATTGGCGACACTATTTCAGACCAAACGGTATAATCGGCTGCTACGCGCTGCTCTTGTTTAATCAATTTTCTGATAATAAAGGCTTTATTAAATCTGGCACGGATATTGCTATGTAACCATTACTGCTCATTCACCTGTTTATGATTGCCTGGCTTTATGGCTCAGAGCTCATAAAAATCGAATGACGCACCAAACGGAGCCTGCCGTCCACCCCACCGATAATCGTTTGCTATGCAACGTTATCAAGCATCGGACGTAACGTTGAGTTAGGCTCCACCTTATTCTTCCGCAATGCTCAGGCGTTGCGTTAACGGCAGGCCGCAGAGCCTGCCGTTTTCTTTTGTTTCACTTTCTTCCAGCGTCAGACTCCGCTAGCATCCGTTAAGCGTTTTTTTAAGGAAGCGGTTGCGTGAAAAAATGGCGTCTATTTCCCCGATCTTTGCGTCAGCTGGTACTGATGGCGTTTTTGTTGGTGCTATTACCGCTTTTGGTGCTGGCATGGCAGGCATGGGAAAGCCTTTCCGCCCTGAGCGAACAGGCCGCCGATACGAATCGCAACACCTTCACCGACGTGCGTCGTAGCGAGGCGATGGCCCGAACGGCCGTTGAGCTAGAGCGCAGCTATCGTCAATACTGTGTTTTAGACGACGCCACACTGGCGCGGCTTTATCAAACCCAACTTGCACGTTACAACCAAATGCTGGATTCGCACGCTGCCAGCCTGCCAGAACTGCCCGCCTTCCAGACGTTACAGGCTATTATGCCGCAGTTAACCCAGCTGAAATGCAAAAGCAGCAATCCGGTAATTACGGCATCGCTGGCGCTGGACCGCTTCTCTGCTACCAATGCGCAGCTTGTGCAGGATACGCGTCAGGTCGTATTCTCCCGGGGCCTGCAACTGCAACATGAGATTGCCGATCGCGGCCAGTTTTTCGGCTGGCAGGCGCTGATTTTATTTGTTATCAGCCTCGCGTTGGTACTGCTGTTTACCGGTATGATCATTGGTCCGGTTAAAAGCATTGAACGCATGATCAATCGCCTCGGTGAAGGACGCGAGCCAGGCAGCAGCATTGCGTTCCGTGGGCCGCGTGAATTGCGCTCGCTGGGCCAGCGTATCGTCTGGCTGAGCGAACGGCTGGCATGGCTGGAAACGCAACGCCACGAATTTTTACGTCACCTCTCCCATGAGCTGAAAACGCCACTCGCCAGCCTGCGGGAAGGAACCGAGCTGTTAGCCGATGAGGTGGCAGGTGCATTGAATGCCGATCAAAAAGAAGTGGTTGCGATTCTGGACAGCAGCAGTCGTCATTTACAGCAGTTGATTGAACAACTGCTCGACTATAATCGCAAGCTGACAGACAGCCCAACGCCGCTGGAAACGGTCGCGCTGGATGAGATCATCAATATGGTCGTCAGCGCCCATGCTTTGCCCGCCAGAACGAAGCTGATGCATACCGAAATTGTGCTCAACGTGAAGCACTGCCTGGCAGAGCCGATGCTGCTGATGCGGGCAATTGATAATCTCTATTCCAATGCCGTGAACTACGGCAGTGAATCCGGTAACATCTGGCTACGTAGCCAGCAGCAGGGCGAAAAGATTTGGATTGAAGTGGCGAACACTGGCACGCCAATTCCCGCTGAAGAGCAAAAAATGATTTTTGAACCCTTTTTTCAGGGTAGCCAGCAGCGTCAGGGGCCGGTTAAAGGCAGCGGGCTGGGTTTAAGCATCGCTAAAGACTGCGTTCGCCGTATGTATGGCGATCTGAGGCTGGTCGATAGTCCAGAAGCTGACGTTTGCTTTCGCATTGAACTGAACACCACAGCCGGGAATGTCTGAATAATGAAATTCTTCACACCCTTATTATTACTAAGCGCGTTAACCAGCCTGTTGCTTAGTGGATGCCAGACCTCCCCGGTTTCGCCCTCGCTGCCTTCAACGCATTCGGTTGCAGAACCGCAGGTAAAAATAGCCGATTATCTGACAACCGAATGCAGCAGTGTCTGGCCGATTGAAACTGCCGCTGCGGTAAGCAATCCGCTTTACTGGCTACGCGCCATTGACTGCGCTGAACGCTTGTCTCCTGACCAGGCACGAGCCGAAGCCCATCGCTGGTCGGCAGAAAACTGGTCGCGCGCCTTTAAACAGGGCGTATTAATGGCTAACGGCAACGTGACGCCAATGGAACGACGCGATTACGTTACGACACTCGACAGCTTCAGCGCCACATTTCCAGCCTCGGTTCGTCCACTTATCCAGCTATGGCGCAGCAACCAGGCGGCACAGCTTGATCTGAGCGAAACGCGCACGCGTTATTCACGTCTGCAACAAACCAGCGATATGCAAATGGATCAACTGCGCCAACAGCAAATTCAGATGCGCCAGCAGCTCAGTGATACCCAGCACAAACTGGAGCGGCTGACCGATATTGAACGCCAGCTATCGTCGCGCAAAGCGCCGGACATCTCCGACAGCACACACGGCACGGCTTTGCCACAGGCGGAGGAGCAATGATGATAAAACAACCCGCACGCTTGCTGTTGGTGGATGACGATCCCAGCCTGTTAAAGCTTTTGGGTATGCGCCTGAGCAGCGAAGGGTATCAGGTGATCACGGCTGCCAGTGGGCCGGAAGCGTTACGTCTGCTGCAAAAAGAGAAGATTGAGTTGGTGATAAGCGACCTGCGTATGGATGAGATGGATGGCCTGGCGCTGTTTGGCGAGATCCAAAAGCGCCACACTGGCTTACCGGTGATCATCCTTACCGCGCATGGATCGATCCCTGATGCCGTTTCTGCTACTCAGCAAGGCGTATTCAGCTTCCTGACTAAACCCGTCGATCGTGACGCGCTGTACAAAGCCATTGATGAAGCGCTGGCACAGCGGGTGCCCATCAGCGATGACCGCTGGCGCGAAGCGATAGTCACGCGCAACCCACAAATGTTGCATTTACTGGAGCAGGCGCACATGGTGGCGCAGTCAGACGTCAGCGTGTTAATTAACGGTCAAAGCGGCACTGGCAAAGAAGTGCTGGCTCAGGCTATTCATGCCGCCAGTCCGCGTGCAGATAAGCCTTTTATCGCCATTAACTGCGGAGCATTACCAGAACAGCTGCTGGAATCCGAACTGTTTGGCCACGCCAGAGGCGCGTTTACCGGCGCAGTCAGCGCACGCGAAGGTCTGTTTCAGGCGGCAGAAGGCGGCACGCTGTTTCTTGATGAAATAGGCGATATGCCCCAGGCATTGCAGGTAAAACTGCTGCGCGTGCTACAGGAGCGAAAAGTGCGTCCGCTGGGCAGCAATAACGATGTTGCGATCAATGTCCGTATCATCTCTGCCACGCATCGCGATCTGCCGAAGGCGATGGAAAAAAAAGAGTTTCGCGAAGACCTTTTTTATCGTCTGAACGTGGTGAATTTAAAAATACCAACGCTGCATCAGCGCGCCGAAGACATTCCCCTGCTGGCGAATCATCTGCTGCGTCAGGCCGCCGAGCGGCATAAGCCGCAGATACGCAGTTTCTCGGTTGATGCTATGAAGCGACTCATGGCCGCCAGCTGGCCAGGTAACGTGCGCCAGTTAGTTAACGTGATTGAGCAGTGCGTTGCGCTCAGCTCGTCGCCTGTTATCAGCGATGCCTTAGTCGAGCAAGCGTTGACGGGGGAGAACAGTGCGCTGCCAACCTTTGTCGAGGCGCGTAATCAGTTTGAACTTAATTACCTGCGCAAATTGCTACAGATGACCAAAGGCAACGTCACCAATGCGGCACGCCTGGCTGGACGTAATCGTACTGAGTTTTATAGGCTGCTGTCTCGTCACGAACTGGACGCCAGCGATTTTAAAGAGTAGTTTTCTGCCGCGAGGCGCGATAAGCCTGCGACGCCGCCAGGAACATTTATACTTGAGACACCCTTCCGACCACGGAGGGAAAGAGAAAAGGGTCTGACATGAAAAAGATCGATGCAATTATCAAACCGTTCAAGCTCGATGATGTGCGTGAAGCCTTAGCCGAAGTAGGCATTACCGGGATGACCGTGAGCGAAGTTAAAGGCTTTGGTCGTCAGAAAGGCCATACCGAACTGTATCGCGGTGCGGAATATATGGTCGATTTCCTGCCAAAAGTGAAAATTGAAATGGTGGTGGGCGATGATATTGTTGATACCTGTGTGGAAACCATCATGAAAACCGCACAGACCGGCAAGATTGGTGACGGTAAAATCTTTGTCTTTGACGTGGCGCGCGTGGTGCGTATTCGTACCGGCGAAGAAGACGAAGAGGCGATTTAACCCCGCATTCAATAGAAAAACCGCAACGGTTACCGCTGCGGTTTTTTTTATTACAGTACTTTGTATGGTCCAAAAACTTCATAATGAATGCGCGCCAGGTCCACACCCGCATCCCGTAACTGGCCGCCTGCGAACTGCATAAAGCCCAGCGGACCGCAAAGATAGAAGTGGGTGTTTACATCCTGCAGACGTGCTGGCAGCGTAGTTAAATTCATCAAGCCTTGTGCGGTAAAACGCCCGGCGTCCTGTTCTGTTGGCTGGCGATACCAGACCTGCTGTTCAAAATCATTCAGACACCCACCCGTCGCGGTGACTTCCGCAGAAAAAGCATGCTGTTCACCATTTTCAGCCGCGTGTAACCAGCTAACCGGGGCGGCATGCTGTTGTTCTGCCAAAGCATGTAACATTGCCAGCAGGGGCGTTTGTCCAACACCGGCAGAGATAAGTGCAACTGGCGTCTCAGGCGTCACTTGCATAAAGAAGTCGCCATGTGGGGGGGCCAGCTGAATCTCGTCGCCGACGACGGCGTACCGATGCAGATAGCCAGAGACAGTGCCTTGTGCTTCGCGTTTTACCGCAATGCGATAATCCTTGCCGTTGCTGCTGTTGGTAATTGAATATTGGCGAATTTGCTGGTACTCAAACGAAGCGGGATGCAGGTAGACGGTGAGATATTGCCCTGGCTGGAAGGCAGCCACCGCGCCGCCGTCAACGGGCGTGAGTGTGATGCTTTTAATTACCGAACTTTGCTCCTCAATGGCGCTAATGCGAAACGCACGCGTTCCCCGCCAGCCACCACGTTGTTGTTCTGAATCCTGATAAATGGCTTCTTCGCGCTGGATAAACACCTGTGCCAGTACGCCGTAAGCACGTCCCCATGCCGCCAGGACTTCATCACCGGGATTTAACAATTCTTTAATCGACGCCAGTAAATGCTCGCCCACAATAGCGTATTGTTCGGGCTGAATATTCAGACCGGTGTGTTTTTGCGCAATCTTTTCCACCGCTGGCAGCAGCGCGGCAAGGTTTTCCAGATTTGCACCATAAGCACAAATCGCATTGAACAACGCTTCACGCTGAGCGCCGTTGCGCTGGTTATTTATATTAAAGACGTTTTTCAGTTCGGGATGATGTGACAGCATGCGATCATAAAAATGCGCGGTAAGCTTTGGACCACAGGCCGCAACGGCAGGAAGGCTGGCTTTCACAGTAGCGATAGTTTGTGCATCAAGCATAAAAAGGACCTCGTGTTTATAAGTTGCATTTTAAATGCATCTTAATGATATGACCTCGGTTTGTAAATAACCCGCTCTTTTTTCAGGGTAATAGAGTGGCAACTTTTCGGTGCAAAATGAAAAGTTTTCCACCAAACCTGAATAAAAATTGTGTCGCGCTGGGCTTGCAAAACAGCGTTAAAATCCTTTAGCAGAAAGGGGCCAATCGTTTGCGTAAAAAGAGGGGATTCACGCTACCTTCACCCATTAAAACGGTTTACACTGTGGGCCTTCGCCCCTTGCGGGGGCTTAAACTGCCGTTAAAAAGATAGCTGAGTCAGGAGATGCGGATGCTAAAGCGTGATATGAACATTGCCGATTATGATGCCGAGTTGTGGCAGGCGATGGAGCAAGAAAAGGTGCGTCAGGAAGAGCATATTGAATTGATTGCTTCTGAAAACTACACCAGCCCGCGTGTTATGCAGGCGCAAGGCTCGCAGCTCACCAACAAATATGCGGAAGGCTATCCTGGTAAACGTTATTATGGCGGCTGCGAATATGTTGACATCGTTGAGCAATTAGCGATTGATCGGGCAAAAGCGTTGTTTGGCGCTGATTACGCGAACGTGCAACCGCATTCCGGTTCTCAGGCTAATTTCGCGGTTTACACTGCGCTGCTGCAACCCGGCGACACCATTCTGGGTATGAACCTGGCACACGGTGGTCACCTGACGCACGGCTCACCGGTAAACCTGTCCGGTAAACTGTACAATGTGGTGCCTTACGGCATCGATGAAACCGGCAAGATTGATTACGACGAACTGGCTGAACTGGCGAAAACCCATAAGCCAAAAATGATTGTGGGCGGTTTCTCTGCTTATTCTGGTATCTGCGACTGGGCAAAAATGCGTGAAATCGCAGACAGTGTTGGCGCTTATCTGTTTGTTGATATGGCGCACGTGGCGGGTCTGATTGCTGCTGATGTTTACCCAACGCCGGTTCCACACGCTCATATCGTTACTTCAACGACGCACAAAACCTTGGCGGGTCCGCGTGGCGGTCTGATCCTCGCTAAAGGCGGCGATGAAGATCTGTATAAAAAACTGAACTCCGCAGTCTTTCCTGGAGGGCAGGGTGGTCCACTGATGCACGTTATTGCAGGTAAAGCGGTGGCATTCAAAGAAGCAATGGAACCTGAGTTCAAAACTTACCAGCAGCAAGTCGCGAAAAATGCAAAAGCGATGGTGGAAGTGCTGATTGAACGTGGCTACAACATCGTTTCCGGTGGTACTCACAACCATCTGTTCCTGATTGATCTGGTGAGCAAAAACCTGACCGGTAAAGAAGCGGATGCCGCGCTGGGTCGCGCTAACATTACCGTGAACAAAAACAGTGTACCTAACGATCCGAAGAGCCCATTTGTCACGTCAGGAGTACGTATCGGTACGCCGGCAGTGACACGCCGTGGTTTTAAAGAAGCAGAAGTGCGCGAACTGGCTGGCTGGATTGCTGACGTATTGGATAATATCAACGACGAAGCGACCATTGAACGCGTTAAGCAGAAAGTGCTGGATGTCTGCAGCCGGTTGCCGGTTTACGCATAAGCGATTACCCGCTGAGCAAAACAGACAAAAGGATGGCGAAAGCCATCCTTTTTTACTGCTGTACATTCTATTGCGCTGCCAGGCCGTGGCTATGCTTGCTGCAATGACGCACTCTTGCTGGAAGGAATATGGAAATCGGCTCCGCCAAATGGCTCGGATTAAGTTATTTCACCTACTTTTTTTGTTATGGCATTTACCTGCCTTTCTGGGGCGTGTGGCTAAAAGGCGTTGGCCTGGAGGCTGAAAAAATCGGTTTGCTGCTCGGCTGCGGCATGGTTGCGCGTTTTGTTGGCAGCCTGTTGATCGCTTCGCAAGTTCGCAATCCGTCTCAACTGATTACCGCATTGCGTGCGCTGGCGTTAATGACGTGTCTGTTCGCTGTCGGTTACTGGATAGGGCAGCAATGGCTGTGGCTACTGCTGCTGATGGTGGGTTTCAATCTGTTTTTCTCGCCACTGGTGCCGCTTAGCGATGCGCTTGCGGCAACCTGGACACAGCAAATTGGTCTGGCTTATGGTCCGGTGCGACTCTGGGGATCGCTGGCGTTTGTTATCAGCTCGGCGTTAACCGGCATGCTGGTTAACGCGTATTCATCGCAGGCTATTCTGGCGTTGTTAACAATTGGCGCGATTAGCATGCTGGCAGGAATGATGCTTTCGCCAGCCACACAACCGCAGGGTAGCGAACGACAGGGCGCAGCCGATGGCGGATGGGACGCCTGGCGCGTGTTATTGCAAGCGCGCGCAGTTTGGCGCTTTATGTTATGCGTCACGCTGTTACAGGGCGCGCATGCCGCTTATTACGGCTTTAGCGCTATTTGGTGGCAAGAGAGCGGCTACTCAGCCTCCGTGGTGGGATATTTATGGTCACTCGGCGTGGTGGCAGAGATCGTTATTTTCGCCTGGAGCCACGTCCTGTTTAAACGCTGGTCGTCCCGCGATTTGCTGCTGTTATCCGCGATTTGCTCGCTGCTCCGTTGGGGACTGCTGGGTGCCAGTACGGCACTGCCGCTGCTGATTGTGGCGCAGATTCTTCATTGCGGTAGCTTTACCGTTTGTCATCTGGCAGCGATGCGTTTTATCGCCGCACGCAAAGGTACAGACGTGATTCGTCTGCAATCGCTTTATTCCGCGCTGGCGATGGGGGGTGGCATTGCCATTGTGACCATGATTTGTGGCGTGCTGTTCACCCATCTGCAAGGCTATGTGTTCTGGGTTATGGCGCTGATAGCGTTACCTGCGCTTTTTTTGCGTCCAGGTTACGATTCCAGTAAATAACGAATTCGCTGCTGCTGATGTGCTGTCAGCGGCAGCTCAGCGTGAATCAGCGGCGGCGAAAACAGCGGCAGCGAGGCGGCGTAAGGGGAAATCACCAGGTCTATTTCACGTGGTGCACCATTATGCTGAAAATCATTCATTTCCTGGTACTTTATATTGATCGGCAGCAGTGTGATCTCACGGATCTGCTGCTCAACTTCCTGCTCTAGCGCGCTATTTTCACCCGTCAGTAGCAGTACCTGTTTTTCCTGTAACGCGTTTCCCTGCATCAGCCAGGCACCAAAAATTACCGTGATCAAGCTGACTTCTTCGGGGCTAAATTCAACCTCGTAATCACTTTCAAAAACGGTTAACGCCTGCTGAGTAGTACGCAGCAGGCGAGGATAAAGGCGTACAACGTCCAGCGCCACGCTGTTATCAATGCCGATATTAAAATGGATGCGATCTAATGCTTGCGCGAGGTGGGTAAAAAGCTGGTGTTGCAGCTCACTACGATCGGCGAATATCACCTTTGCGCCGCGTTCAAAAGCATCGATTAACCTATCGGTGGCCTGCATCAGGCGGTATTCGCTGGGGTGCTGTAAAGATGCGGCATTGGGCGCATGGATCAAACTGAACAGCAGCGTCCAAAAATCAGCTTCGCTGATCGGCGGGGCGAGGTGACAGCGCTTTTGCCAGTGATGAATTACATCCAGCGCCGCATCACGTTCGGCTTTGTGTTGTAACCAGGCAGCTTGGCGTGTACTGAACAAGGCTGGCTGGCGCTGGCACAAACCGTATTTCATAAAAATCTGCAAAAACAGGCGATCACGTGGGCTGAAATCACGTGCCAGCCGCAGGCTGCAGTGTTGAATCAACGCCTGTAAATTGATCTCATCGTATAACGCTTTTTCAATCTTCATTACCTGCAAACGCTGACGCAGCGGCATGGCAAAATGTTCACAGACAAAATCTTGCGACAAGCGCAGACTACGCCGCAGGTTATGCAGCAAACAGATGCGTCGGTCCAGCTCCGTACCATGAATACGTAAACTGCCGTCCACCATTTGATGCAGTTCCAGTTGGTGGTAGCGCTGTATCTCATCACCGACATCTGCAATATCCTGTCGGGCAACCGCAGGCTCTACCCGATTAAGCTGGCAGAGTTTTTCAAGCGTTAGCGCGGGAGACGGCAGAAACAACAGTAACAAAAGATGGCAACGACGCTGTGAACGGGTGAAGAGTGGTGCTGAAGATGTAGCAGAACTCATCAATCTAAATTCCAGCGAGTAATTTTGAGCTAAGAATAGTCAAGGGATAAGTTCACTGCGTAGATTGGCCGGTTTTTTGCTCAGAGGTTTAAAGCGGGTCACAAATTTTTGTTACTAATGGACTCTTTTTGACGGAAACGTTACTTTATAACATTATGAAACGCGCACTTTTTGCTTTGCTGATATTGATGAGTTCGGATGTCTTCGCACATCCACATAGTTTTATTGATATGAAAACGGAACTGATGGCTGACGGGGATCGCTTTACCGCCCTTAAAATGACCTGGACGATGGATGAGATCACCTCTGCCGATCTGTTGTATGACGCTGGTAAGGCGAAGCCCGGCACGGTGGTATGGAAGAAGCTGGCGGCAGGCGTGATGGCGAATGTGTTGGGCCAGCACTATTTTTCTGAAATCTGGCACAACAAGCAGCGGGTGAAATTTTTGAATCTGCCAAAAGAGTACAATCTTTCTCGCAATGGACATAAAGCGGTGCTGGAATTTATTCTGCTGCTGGCAGAGCCCCCCGTGCTGAACGGACAACGCTTTGAAATCGTTACTTTTGATCCCAGCTATTTTGTCGATATGACTTATGCCAGTGCCAACGCGCTGAGTCTGCCTGCCGTTTTACGCTCGCGTTGCCAGTTCAGGCTCAACACGCCTGAGCCAGCTGATTCGCTAAAGCAATATGCGCTGTCGCTGGATAAAGCCGATGCGCCGCGCGAAGACGTGGATTTAGGACGGCAATTTGCCCAAACGGTGATTTTGGCATGCCATTAATGAAGGTTTCGCTACGTCGCTGGCCGCTGTGGTTAGCAGCAGGCATCATCATTTTGCTGGGCGCGACTTTTTGGCTGCACTGGCCGCAAATCTTATTGCAAAGCGTGTTATGGCAGAGAGAGCTGCATCAGCAAATGACTCAGCTACTGCAACAGGTTGCCGCACAGCCGCAGCAGGCAGGTTTTTCGCTGGTCGGCTTCAGTCTGATCTATGGTGTGCTGCATGCGCTGGGACCGGGGCACGGCAAAGTCGTGATTACCACGTTTCTGGCAACCCATCCGGCAAAGCTAAAAACCAGTATGAGGCTAACCCTGCTGGCATCGTTGCTGCAAGGTTCGACAGCCATTGTACTGGTTACGCTGATGCTGGTAATTCTGCAAACCTCGTCGCGCCAGCTGCACCTCAGTAGTTTCTGGCTTGAGAAGGGCAGTTATCTGCTGGTTATTGGGCTGGGTGTGTGGATTGGCTATCGCGCACTGAAATCACTGTGGCGGCTATGGCGTTCGCGCCCAACGATGACCCTTTATGCAATACAAGCCGTCCATCAGCACCATAAACATTGCGGATGCGGCCATGCTCACCTGCCAGATGCGCAACAGATTTCTGAGGCGGTGAACTGGAAAACCCAGCTGCTGGTGGTGATGTCGATGGGGTTACGCCCCTGTTCAGGTGCGATCATGATGCTATTATTTGCCAAAGTGATCGGTGTTTATCTGTGGGGCGTAGTGTCGGCAGGGGTCATGGCAGCGGGTACAGCGTTAACCATCTCAGCAATAGGCTTAATAGTACAGTGTTCGCGTACTTTCGCTCAGCGATTAGGGAAAAACAACGTAGCGGCGAGCAATATACGTCTATTTATGCCGTTACTGGCTCTGTCAGGCAGCCTGATATTAATAGTTGCAGGTGTCGCATTATGGCAATCGGCACAACCTGTAATGAGCAGCGGTATTCGTCCTTTCTGATATTTAAAAGCGCAACGGTAAATATATCGTCCTGCACTTTCTCTCCTTGCGGGTTATTTTCACGGCGCGTTAAAGTTTGTATTTCTCTTTGCGCTTTGCTGGTGAAAAATGTTTTTTCTGTCTACGCTAATAACGACTAATCGGACATCTTTTTGTGCGGTTGAATAATTAAAATTGCTCTACGTCTGGTTCAAGGAGAACATATTATGGCTGAAACCCGGATTAATAATGGCACTACTCAAACGGTGACGACAACGTCTGCCGATTTGCCGCTGAAACGTATTTCCTGGAGCGCCGTTTTTGCTGGGGTGATTTGTGCGTTAATTGTGCACATTTTACTTGCCCTGCTAGGAACCGCTATTGGCGCAACGACTATCGATCCTATGGATGAACAAAACCCTTTGCAGCATATCGGCACAGGTGCCCTGGTATGGACTGCGGTGGACATGTTAATCGCGATGGCGGCCGGTAGCTATATAGCCGGACGTCTTGCTCAACGCGAAGGAGCATTACATGGTTTATTGATGTTTGGTCTGAGCACTGTTTTCACCATTTATCTGGCAATTTCACTTGCGAGTAGCGTTTTAGGCGGCGCGATGAATATTGTTGGATCTGGCTTCCAGGCGTTTGGTAGCGGTATTTCCGCCGCTGCGCCATCACTGACGCAAATGGCGAAAGATAAACTGCAAGAAAATAATATTAATTTAGATGATCTGCAAAATCAGTTAGAAACTACGCTTCGCCAAACCGGCAAGCCAGAATTACAGCCTGAGAAGTTAAAACAGGATGCAAATAACGAAGCGCAAAATGCAGAGAATCAAGCCTCTAATACTGCTAACCATACGCAAACAGCCGATACTGATTTAGCTAACTGGGTACGTAGCGTAATGAATCGTCATTCCGATACATTGCAGGCGGCCGATCGCGACGCATTGAAAAATATCATCAAAGCGCGGACCGGTAAAAGCGATCAGGAAGTCGATCAGATCGTTGCGCAGACTGAGCAAAGCTATCAGCAGGCGGTGCAAAAATACCAGGAGCTGAAACAACAGGCAGAACAAAAAGCGCGTGAAGCGGCACAGCAGGCTGCTGTAGCCACGGCGAAAGCCAGCTGGTATGCGTTCTTTATGTTAATTATTGAAGCCATCCTGGCTGGTGTAATGGGTATGGTCGGGCGTCGTACTCAGCCGCATCAGGTGCTGGGCCACGAACGTCGTTAATGTAGCGGATACATTAACGTAGTTGAGAAGTGATAAATAAGGCGGCATTCAATACCGCCTTATTTTTTTAGCGTTTCAGCGCTTCGCTCAATTCTTCACGCATGCAGGAAAGCAGTGCTTTCACTACGCGTGGATTACCGGCGACAATATTACCGGAATGCAAATAGCCGTGATTACCGGTGAAGTCAGTCACCAGCCCGCCCGCTTCACGCACCAGCAACTCACCCGCGGCGAAATCGCATGGCTTCAGGCCGATTTCGAAATAACCATCAACACGACCCGCTGCCACATAGGCCAAATCCAGCGCAGCAGAACCGGTGCGGCGGAAGTCGGCACATTGGGTAAACAGTTTGGTGACGATATTCATATAGGCGGGAGCATGCTGTTTCATTTTGAACGGGAAACCCGTTGCCAGAATGGTGCCATCCAGATCGCGAGCGATGCTGCCGCGTAGGCGATAACCATTAAGCTGGGTGCCCTGGCCACGTACCGCGCTGAACAATTCGTTGCGCATAGGATCATAAACCACGGCAACTTCGGTGCGGCCTTTAATGCGCACGGCGATAGAAACAGCAAAGTGGGGCAAACGTTTGATAAAGTTAGTGGTGCCATCCAGCGGATCGATTACCCATTGAATGTCCTGATCTTCGCCCGCCAGTTCACCGCTTTCTTCGGTGATGATGGTGTGCTGCGGGTATGATTTACGAATGACTTCGATAATCAGGCTTTCTGCGTCGCGGTCAACATTAGTAACGAAGTCGTTGCTGCCCTTCTGGCTGGCTTCGACTGCGTCCGGGGTTTCGTAATTTTTGGCAATTAAATTTCCGGCCTTGCGCGCTGCGCGCACGGCGATGTTGAGCATCGGATGCATCGGTATCTCTCGCTGGATGTTAAAGAACGGGGAAAACGGCGCGGAGTATATCAGCGTGTTCGGTAAATGTCCTCCTTTTATGTTAGGCTACGCGCCATCATTTTCTGACCAATCCCAATTATGCTGCAAAATATTCGAATTGTACTGGTGGAAACCTCTCACACCGGCAACATGGGCTCCGTTGCGCGCGCCATGAAAACCATGGGTTTAACGAATCTCTATCTGGTCAACCCGCTGGTCAAGCCCGATTCACAGGCGATTTCGCTGGCGGCGGGCGCCAGCGACGTGATTGGCGAAGCCAAAATTGTCGATTCGCTCGACGAGGCCATCGCCGGATGTAGTCTGGTTGTAGGCACCAGCGCGCGTTCACGTTCTCTGCCCTGGCCAATGCTCGACGCACGCGAATGCGGCATCAAAAGCGTGGAGGAGGGGCAGCAGGCGCCGGTCGCTCTGGTGTTTGGTCGTGAACGCGTTGGCCTGACGAACGATGAGTTGCAGAAGTGTCATTATCACGTTGCGATACAGGCGAACCCGGAATACAGTTCGCTGAATCTGGCAATGGCGGTGCAAATTATTGCGTACGAACTGCGGATGGCATGGTTGCAGGCGCAGGAAACCGCGAAGCCAAAACCACAATATGAAGACTCTCCCTATCCACTGGTAGACGATCTGGAACGTTTTTATCAGCATATGGAACAGATGATGCTGAGCAGTGGCTTTATTCGTGAAGCCAATCCGGGACAGGTGATGAGCAAGTTGCGCCGCCTTTATACCCGTGCGCGTCCTGAACGCGATGAACTCAATATTTTGCGCGGCATGCTTTCCTCTTTTGAGAAACGTAAAACCCACAAAAATGGCGACGATAATAGTTGAGTAAATTACTTGGTTAAATAGTTGACCAATTTACTCGGGAATGTCAGACTCCAGACATCTTTCGTTAATCCTCCGATAACCGGACGCTATTGAGGTCGTACGCTATGAGACTGACATCCAAAGGACGTTATGCCGTTACTGCTATGCTGGACGTTGCCCTTCATTCCCATGAAGGCCCGGTTCCGCTCGCTGATATTTCTGAGCGTCAGGGCATTTCGTTGTCGTACCTGGAGCAGTTATTCTCACGTCTGCGTAAAAATGGCTTAGTTGCCAGCGTCCGTGGCCCTGGTGGCGGTTATCTGTTAGGTAAAGAGTCAAATACTATCGCCGTTGGCGAAGTGATTACCGCGGTTGACGAATCTGTCGATGCGACTAAATGTCAGGGCAAAGAAGGGTGCCAGGGCGGTGAGCGTTGTCTGACACACGTGTTGTGGCGCGACCTGAGCGTGCGCATCAGCGAGTTTCTGAACAACATTACGCTGGCGGAACTGGTGAATAATCAGGAAATCCTTGATGTTGCCGATCGTCAGAATGCCAACGACAACCGTCGCTTCCAGAATTCGCGAGCACAGGAAATCAACGTTAACCTGCGTGCGTCTTAATTCCAGCCTCTGCTGCGGCCCTTACTGCTAACGCGGTCAGGGCCGTTTCTGCTATAAAGACGTATGAATTTTTATACGGAGCTGTAGCGCAATGAAATTACCGATTTACCTGGATTATGCCGCGACCACGCCGGCCGATCCGCGTGTGGCCAGCAAAATGATGCAATTTTTGACGCTGGATGGCACGTTTGGTAACCCGGCCTCTCGATCTCACCGTTTTGGCTGGCAAGCAGAAGAAGCGGTTGATGTTGCGCGCAATCAAGTCGCGGAGCTGGTCAATGCTGACCCGCGTGAAATCGTCTTTACCTCTGGCGCGACTGAATCCGATAATCTCGCTATAAAAGGTGCCGCGCATTTTCATCAGACGCGCGGCAAACATATCGTGACCAGCAAAACTGAACACAAAGCGGTGCTCGACAGCTGTCAACAGCTGGAGCGGGAAGGCTTTGAGGTCACGTACCTGTCGCCCGCCGCCAATGGCATCATCACCCCGGAAGCGTTACGCGCTGCGTTGCGTGACGACACCGTGCTGGTATCGATCATGCATGTTAATAATGAAACGGGTGTGATTCAGGACATTGCTGCCATGGGGGAGTTATGCCGCGAACGTGGCATTCTGTTCCATGTTGATGCGACACAAAGTGTTGGCAAATTGCCCCTCGATCTCAGCGAACTGAACGTAGATTTGATGTCGTTTTCGGCGCACAAAGTTTACGGACCGAAAGGGATTGGCGCGTTATATGTACGCCGTAAACCGCGTACCCAAATTGATGCGCTGATTCACGGCGGTGGTCATGAGCGCGGCATGCGATCGGGAACGTTACCGGTGCATCAGATTGTTGGCATGGGCGAAGCCTATCGGATTGCGCGCGACGAGCGTGAAGAAGAAATGGCGCGTTTGCAGAGGCTGCGCGATCGCTTATGGCAAGGACTCAGCGTACTGGATGAGGTCTACATCAATGGCGATCTGCTGCACAGTTCTGCCAACATTCTTAATGTCAGTTTTGCCCATGTTGATGGCGAATCCTTGATCATGGCGCTGAAAGATTTGGCGCTTTCCTCGGGCTCAGCCTGTACGTCGGCCAGCCTTGAACCTTCCTATGTATTACGCGCGCTGGGCCTGAGCGAAGAGCTGGCACACAGTTCGCTGCGCTTCTCGCTGGGACGGTTTACCACTGAAGAAGAGATCGACTACGCCATTACCCTGGTGCAGAAATCGGTCACGCGCCTGCGCACGCTGAATGTAATCCGCTGATTGCAGCATTCTGGAAACGGCGTCATTCAGCGGGTTGTGCTGGCGTCGCCTGAATTAATCTGCTATCAGAACAGTCTGCGCATTCCACCTAACACCTTCACAGGCCGTTCCTACACTTTGCCTGGATGAAACTTATAACATATACGGAGCTTCGCGATGACTACGCAACCGATGAACATCACTCTTAGCAACCAGCCCGCCGATGCGCGCTGGGGCGAAAAAGCTATTCTGACCAGCAACGACAGCGGCATGACGCTGCACTTAACCAGCGATGATACGCTGATGACGATTCAACGTGCTGCGCGCAAAATTGATGGACAAGGCGTGCGCCATGTGGCGCTGGTCGGCGAAGGCTGGCACCTCGAACAGTGCTGGGCTTTTTGGCAAGGCTATCGCGGGCCGAAAGGTAAACGTCAGGTTGACTGGCCAACGCTAGGCGAGCATGAGCAGGCAGAATTTTCGCGCCGTCTGAGAATCATTGACTGGGTGCGTGACATCATTAACCTGCCAGCGGAAGAGCTGGGCCCGGAAGTTTTAGCCCACAACGCGGTGGATCTGATTAACGAAGTGGGCGGCGATGCCGTCAGCTATCGCATCACCAAAGGTGAGGACCTGCGCGAGCAAGGTTACAGTGGCTTACACGCCGTAGGGCGTGGTTCAAACCGTCCGCCTGCTTTCCTCGCGTTAGATTTCAATCCAACGGGTGACGAGAATGCGCCGGTTTATGCCTGTCTGGTCGGTAAAGGCATTACTTTTGATACCGGCGGCTACAGCATGAAACAGAGTAGTTTTATGGACTCGATGAAATCTGACATGGGCGGCGCGGCCACCGTAACCGGCGCGCTGGCAATGGCCATTTCACGGGGGCTGAACAAGCGCGTAAAACTGTATCTGTGCTGCGCCGATAACATGGTCAGCAGTAACGCCTTCAAGCTGGGTGACATCATTCACTATCGCAACGGTAAATCCGTTGAAGTAATGAATACCGATGCAGAAGGGCGCCTGGTATTAGCCGATGGCCTGATTGATGCCAGCGAGCAGAAGCCAACCTTGCTGATTGATGCGGCTACGCTGACCGGTGCGGCAAAAACGGCACTTGGCAACGATTACCACGCGCTGTTTACCTTTGATGACGTTATGGCGCAATCTCTGATGGGCAGCGCGGTCAGCGAAAACGAGCCTTTCTGGCGCTTGCCTCTGGCGGAGTTCCATCGCAATCACCTGCCGTCCAACTTTGCCGATCTGAACAATATCGCCAGTCCAGCGCATTCAGCCGGGGCCAGCAGCGCGGCCGCTTTCTTGTCGCATTTTGTCACTCACTATCAGCAAGGCTGGCTGCACATCGACTGCTCAGCAACGTATCGTAAAAGCGCAGTTGAACAGTGGTCTGCCGGCGCAACCGGCTTAGGTGTGCGCACACTGGCAAACCTGTTACTGAAGTAAATTGATCCCGGCGGTGGCCAACGGGTCGCCGCTTTTTTGAGAGTAGAATATGAATCGTCTTGAAGAAGTGCTGAAGCTGGCGGCAACGGAGCCTGCGCATCGACCGGAATTTTTTCAGTTGCTGCTGGAGTCGGATGCCTGGGTGCCGGGCGAAAGTACCACGCCACAGCTGGACGCTAATACGCCGGTCGATTTGCAGCACTGGGAAAAAGAGGATGGCAGCAGCGTCATTCCGTTTTTTACGTCAGAGCAGGCGATGAGTGAAGCCATCAGTGAGGAACAAGCGTACCTGCGCTTGCCGGTGCGAACGTTGTTTGAAATGACACGCGGTGAAACGCTGTTTCTGAATCCCAGGCTATCGAGTGGCAAAGCATTCTCTCCGGCTGAGATCAGCCATTTGCTGGGCGAAGCAGGGGACGCGCTGAGTCAGCAAACGGTGCTGGAAGGCGGACACTCACTGCTGTTATCGGAAGTGGCGGAACCGCCTGCACAGGTGATCGATTCTCTGACGCAGCTGTTTAGCAAGTATAAGCAGGTACGACGCGCATTCATCGCCAGCATTCGCGAGCGTGCCGAAGACACGCCCAATCTGCTGATCGGTATTGAAGCGGAAAGCAATATTGACGAGATTATCCAGGCGGCGGGCAGCGTAGCGACTGACACGTTGCCGGAGGATGCGCCAGTTGATATTTGCGAAGTGACGATAGACGATCGCGGTATCAGCCATTTCTTTACGGCGCACATCACTCCTTTTTATGAGCGTCGCTGGGGCAGCTTCCTGCGCGATTTCAAAGGAAGCCAGCGTATTATCTAAAAAAGTGCGGCACTGAAGCCGCGCTTTCTGTTATTTCTCAATCGGTAAGTCGTCGCGACTCCCCCATTCACCCCATGAGCCGTCATAAAGCGTCACGTTGCGCGCGCCCAGCGCAGTCAGCGCCAGAATCACCACCACCGCAGTGACACCCGAACCGCAGCTGGCAACGACAGGTTTATCCACGTCTACGCCGGCTTTAGCAAACAGCTCGCGTAATTCGGCCACCGGCTTTAGCTCGCCATTCGCCACTAAATCATTCCACGGCACGTTAAGGCTACGCGGGATATGGCCGCGATGCAGCCCTGGACGTGGCTCATCCACCTCGGCATTAAAACGATTTGCGGCCCGCGCATCGACAATTTGCGCGCCGCCTTCATGGCTAATCAGCAGCACATCGTTAAGACGTTTAACCTGGCCTTCATCATAATGCGCTTCAAACTCGCCTTCCGGCAGGGTTACCGGGCCGGTTTCAACTGCGAAGCCCGCCGCTTTCCAGCCCTGCAAGCCACCAGCCAGAACAGACACGTGCTGAACGCCAAAAGTGCGCAGCATCCACCATGCCCGCGGTGCCGAGAACAGATTACCTTCATCGTACACCACTAAATGTTTGTCACTGCTGACGCCCAGTTCACGCATCGCCACGGAAAAACCTTCGGGGCGCGGCATCATGTGCGGATAGGCGCTGGTGTGATCGGACAGCGCTTCAATATTGAAAAAAGGCGCATTGGGCAAATGGCCTGCGAGATATTCGGCTTGAATATCGCGCACCGCTTCCTGACCAGGCGGTAACATGCGTGCGTCCAGCACCTGCAGGGTTTCCTCGGTGTAATGTTCATGCAACCAGTCAGCGGATACAAACAGGGGAGCTGTCATAGCAACCTCTTTTCAGAATTCAGGAACGTTTAGTTTCCGGTAATGAGCGTGCTATCTCAAGAAAAAGCGATGACTAAATGGCGACGCTGATCGGGCGCATCGCACAATTACTGACTCAATGCTTCGAGGCAGATCAATATTTTTCAATAAATTATGAGATCTCTGATAGGCAAGGCTTGGCTCTGCCCCTATAATCGGCGCCGTTTCTTAGCTGGGGCGTGCGCTCCCCGGTTTCTTCAGGACGTTATGACAGAGGTCAACATGGCAATCGAACGTACTTTTTCTATCATCAAGCCAAACGCCGTCGCTAAAAACGTGATCGGTGCAATCTACAATCGTTTTGAAAGCGCAGGCTTCAAAATCGTTGGCGCAAAAATGCTGCAGCTGAGCAAAGAGCAGGCTGAAGGCTTCTACGCTGAGCATCAGGGCAAGCCTTTCTTTGACGGCCTGGTTGAATTCATGACTTCTGGTCCGGTTGTGGTTTCTGTCCTGGAAGGCGAAAATGCCGTTCAGCGTCACCGTGACCTGATGGGCGCGACTAACCCAGCGAATGCCCTGGCAGGCACCCTGCGTGCCGACTATGCAGACAGCTTCACCGAGAACGCGACTCACGGTTCTGACTCTGCTGAATCTGCTGCACGTGAAATCGCTTATTTCTTCGGCGAAAACGAAATCTGCCCACGTACCCGTTAATCGCCCGGCGATAAACGGATAGATGGCTTTACAAAAATCTGCCAAAGGATCTCGATCCCGCCTGGCATCAGGCAGCAGATGTTGTACAATATTACGCCTTCATTGAGCATGCTTAGTGAAGGCGCAATTTTTTATCTATTCTTAACCAGAGCCATAACGTGTAACAACGAGGCCAGAGAACATTATGTCCGAACAGATTGTGACGCCGTCGTCCGCATCCCCCATTGTTGTTTCCCCACAAAACCAAAAAATTAATCTGCTGGATCTGAATCGTCAGCAGATGCGTGAGTTTTTTATTGCGCTGGGCGAGAAGCCTTTCCGCGCCGATCAGGTCATGAAATGGATGTACCACTACTGCTGTGATGATTTCGAGCAGATGACCGACATCAACAAAAAGCTGCGTACCAAACTGATGGAGCTGACCGAGATCCGGGCGCCGGAAGTGGCTGAAGAGATGCGTTCCGCCGACGGTACGATTAAATGGGCGATCCGCGTGGGCGATCAGCTGGTGGAAACGGTCTATATTCCGGAAGACGATCGCGCAACGCTGTGCGTTTCTTCGCAAGTGGGATGTGCGCTGGAGTGTAAATTCTGTTCGACTGCGCAACAAGGCTTTAACCGTAACCTGCGTGTTTCGGAAATTATCGGCCAGGTATGGCGTGCCGCGAAAATCATCGGTGCGGCAAAAGTAACGGGCCAGCGTCCTATCACCAATGTTGTGATGATGGGAATGGGCGAGCCGCTGCTTAACCTGAATAATGTCGTACCGGCAATGGAAATCATGCTGGATGATTTCGGTTTTGGCTTGTCAAAACGCAGAGTGACGTTATCAACCTCGGGCGTCGTGCCCGCGCTGGACAAACTTGGCGACATGATTGATGTCGCGCTGGCCATTTCGCTGCATGCACCGAACGACAAACTGCGTGACGATATTGTGCCGATCAACAAAAAGTACAACATTGAAATGTTCCTGGCGGCAGTAAAGCGCTATCTGGCAAAATCAAATGCCAACCAGGGACGCGTCACCATCGAATATGTACTGCTGGATCACGTTAACGACAGTACCGATGATGCGCATGAGTTGGCTGAGCTGTTGAAAGAGACGCCGTGCAAAATTAACCTGATTCCCTGGAACCCCTTCCCGGGTGCGCCTTATGGTCGTAGCTCTAACAGCCGCGTGGATCGCTTCTCCAAAGTGCTTATGGAATACGGTTTTACCACCATTGTGCGCAAAACGCGTGGAGATGATATTGACGCCGCCTGTGGACAGCTGGCCGGGGAAGTGATTGACCGCACCAAACGTACAATGAAGAAAAAAATGGCGGGTGAGCCGATAACTGTGAAGGCTCTCTGAAACCCTGGCGCTTAGCGTTTCCCGCTTGTGTCGCTCGTGGCAGGCTATTGCCAGCTAATGAGCGACATAAGGGTAACGAAATGCATAAAGGATTATCGACAGGATTACTGGCGCTGTTTGTTGTAAGCGGTTGTGTCAGCAAAGCAACGCCCCCCGGTGCTGCAGAGGTGCGTCTACAGTTAGGGATGCATTATTTAGCTGTAGGAGATTATGCCGCCGCACAGCGTAATTTTTTGCGTGCTCAGGCCGCTGCACCGCGTGATTACCGCATAGCTTTGGCATTGGCCCGGCTGGCCCAGCGGCAAGGAAACATGGCAGCTTCGACAGAGCAGTTTCTTCATGCCCAGCGCCTGGCACCAGATAATGGTTACATCGCTAACAATTACGGTGCGTTTCTTTGCGCTTTAGGGCAGTATGACGAAGCGCATCAACAGTTTAAACGGGCAAAAGATGCGCCGGAAGGCGACGCCCGCATCGATGCGCTCGAACTATCGGGATATTGTTATCTGCAGGCAGGCGATGATGACGCGGCACGTTCAGCACTGCTGCACGCGCTGGATGCGGACCGCAGCAAAGGAGAGTCCGTGTTAGCTGAGGCCGAAAGGCTGCTGGAAACAGATCAACAGGCTAACACATCGTTATTGTTAAAGATTTACCAGCAACGTCTGCCTGAAACGGCACGCAGTCTGGCGTTACATATACGTTTCGCCGCGCAACAGGAAAATGTCGCAGATGTCAGGTTTTATGGCGACCAGTTAGCGCGGCGTTTTCCGCAATCGATACAGTACCAGCGTTATTTAGCTAATGAATACTGAAGCCAATCAAGAGAATTCTGCAGTACATTCAACAGGTGAACGCCTGCGTCTGGCCCGTGAGCAGATGGGACTGACGCAGCAGAACGTTGCTGAGCGCCTGTGTCTGAAACTTTCTACCGTTCGAGACATTGAGGAAGATAAATCGCCCGCTGATTTAGCCTCGACGTTCTTACGCGGCTACATTCGCTCTTACGCCCGTCTGGTGCATATTCCTGAAGAGGAATTACTGCCAATGATGGCGAAACAAACGCCGGTGCGTGCCGCAAAAATCGAACCGATGCAAAGTTTCTCTTTGGGTAAGCGCCGCAAAAAGCGCGACGGTTGGTTGATGATTTTCACCTGGCTGGTGGTGTTTGTGGTGATTGGCCTGACGGGCGCATGGTGGTGGCAAAACCATAAAGCGTCGCAGGAGGAACTGACGACCATGGTCAGTCAGAACGGCAGTAATGATGACAGTAGCCAGTCCATTCCGCTGGGTGAAACCGCAGGCGACAGTACGTCTGATGAAACTGCTGCGCCTGCCGCACCGGATGAAAGCAATCCGGCACCCATAACCATGGATAACAGCGCTGCCAGCACGCCTTCCGTGACTACGCCCGCGAACAATGCCAGTCATCCTGCTACGTCAGCGCAGCCTGGCGGCGATAACGCCGTGGTTTCACCTTCTCAGGCTCCGGTCAATACGTCTGCTGCACCCACGTCAACCGCACCGCAAATACCGGTTGGGGCTGCTGCTGTGAGCGAACCGGCAACGGATCCCAACGCGGTTGTTATGACTTTCAATGCTGATTGCTGGTTAGAAGTAACGGATGCCAGCGGTAAAAAACTGTTCAGCGGAATGCAACACAGCGGTGGTAAACTCAGCCTCGCGGGTACGGCTCCGTATCGTCTGAAAATTGGCGCGCCATCGGCCGTACAGGTGCAATATCAGAACCAGCCTGTTGATTTAAGTCATTTTATCCGTAATAACCAGGTTGCTCGCCTGACATTAGGTGCGCAATAACAGCGTATCGCGTACCGGGCAATTGTGGAGAAGAAATATGCATAACGAAGCACCCATTATCCGCCGTAAATCAAAACGCATTTACGTCGGCAAGGTGCCAGTCGGCGACGGTGCACCTATTGCCGTTCAGTCGATGACCAATACCCGCACCACCGATGTGGCTGCGACAGTAAACCAAATCAAAGCGCTTGAGCGCGTAGGCGTGGATATTGTCCGCATCTCTGTGCCCACTATGGACGCCGCCGAAGCATTTAAGCTGATCAAACAGCAGGTCGACGTACCGCTGGTGGCAGACATCCATTTTGATTACCGCATTGCACTGAAAGTCGCTGAGTATGGCGTCGATTGCCTGCGTATCAACCCAGGCAATATCGGTAACAACGAACGTATTCGTATGGTGGTTGACTGCGCCCGCGACCGCAATATTCCGATTCGTATCGGCGTGAATGCGGGGTCGCTGGAAAAAGATCTGCAGGAAAAATATGGTGAGCCGACGCCGCAGGCGTTGCTGGAATCAGCTATGCGCCACGTTGATCACCTTAATCGCCTGAATTTCGATCAATTTAAGGTCAGCGTGAAAGCCTCGGACGTGTTCCTGGCGGTCGAATCGTATCGTCTGCTGGCAAAGCAAATTGAACAACCGCTGCACCTCGGTATTACCGAAGCAGGCGGCGCGCGTGCGGGGGCGGTGAAATCGGCTATCGGACTTGGTCTGCTGCTGTCGGAAGGCATTGGTGACACGCTGCGCATTTCGCTGGCGGCCGATCCGGTCGAAGAAGTGAAAGTGGGTTTCGATATTTTGAAATCGCTGCGTATTCGTTCGCGTGGCATTAACTTTATCGCTTGCCCAACCTGCTCGCGTCAGGAATTTGACGTAATCGGCACGGTAAACGCGCTGGAGCAGCGTCTGGAAGACCTCATCACGCCGATGGACGTTTCTATTATTGGTTGTGTCGTGAATGGTCCAGGCGAAGCCACTATCTCTACGCTTGGCGTAACCGGCGGCAATAAGAAAAGTGGTTTCTATGAAGATGGAGTGCGTCAGCGGGATCGTCTCGACAATAGCGATATGATCGATCAGCTGGAAGCCCGCATCCGTGCCAAAGCGTCGATGCTCGACGAAAGTCGTCGTATCGACGTGCAGCAGCTGGAAAAATAATGGCGCACGCAGGCTGCGTGCGTGACTTTTTTGACTGAACCTGTGCGGTTTCATCCTCATAAGGTATGATGCCGGACAGGTTTTTTTGTATTAAGAGATTCTAACGTGGCGAAGAATATTCAAGCTATTCGTGGGATGAATGATTATCTGCCCGCGGATACAGCCATCTGGCAACGGATTGAAGGCGTTCTGAAACAGGTTCTGGCGAGTTACGGTTATAGCGAAATTCGTATGCCGATCGTTGAACAAACGCCGCTGTTTAAACGCGCTATCGGTGAAGTCACCGATGTGGTTGAAAAAGAAATGTATACTTTTGACGACCGCAACGGTGAAAGCCTGACGCTACGCCCGGAAGGGACCGCAGGGTGTGTGCGTGCGGGCATCGAACATGGCTTGCTCTATAACCAGGAGCAGCGCCTGTGGTACATGGGACCGATGTTCCGTTACGAGCGTCCGCAAAAAGGCCGCTATCGCCAGTTCCACCAGATGGGTGTTGAAGTATTTGGCTTGCAGGGGCCAGATATTGATGCTGAATTGATCATGCTTAATGCGCGCTGGTGGAAAGCATTAGGTATTGCCGACCACGTCCGGCTCGAACTCAACTCCATCGGTTCGCTTGAGGCACGCGCTAATTATCGCGATGCGTTAGTGGCTTTCCTTGAACAACATAAAGAAACGCTGGATGAAGATTGCAAACGCCGCATGTATACCAATCCGATGCGCGTGCTCGACAGTAAAAATCCTGAAATTCAGCACTTACTGAACGATGCGCCCCAGCTGGGCGATTATCTGGATGAAGAGTCACGTGCGCATTTTGACGGTCTTTGCGCGCTGCTGGACGATGCGGGCATTGCGTATACCGTAAATCAGCGTCTGGTGCGTGGCCTCGATTACTACAACCGGACGGTGATTGAATGGGTCACCGATAGCCTGGGCTCACAGGGTACCGTGTGTGGCGGCGGCCGTTACGATGGCTTAGTTGAGCAACTGGGCGGTCGCGCAACGCCTGCTGTCGGTTTCGCCATGGGCATGGAGCGTTTGGTCCTGCTGGTTCAGGCGGTTAATCCTGAATTTGAACCGACTCGTGTTGTTGATGTCTATGTTATCGCTTCGGGTCAAGGCGTACAGGCATCAGCGATGCTGCTGGCAGAAAAACTGCGCGATGAAATGCCCGATCTGAAGCTGATGACCAACTTTGGCGGCGGCAATTTTAAAAAGCAGTTTGCCCGCGCAGATAAGTGGGGCGCACGCGTTGCACTGGTAGTGGGTGAAGACGAAGTGAAGGCCGGTCAGGTCGTGATTAAAAATCTGCGCAGTGGCGAGCAGCAAACGCTAGCGCAGGCAGAGGCTGCTGCTGCATTGCGCACGCTGTTACAGTAAGCGTGTCACAGCACCGATCATTAAAAAGAGAGGGATTGCGTGGAAGTTTATAGCAATGAGAATGAACAGATTGATGCCGTGCGCCGCTTCTTTGCCAACAATGGCAAAGCGTTAGCGGTTGGCGTAGTCATCGGTATTGCCGCGCTGGGTGGCTGGCGCTACTGGGCGAACCATGAAGAGAGCTCGGCCAAAACCGTTTCAGCGCAGTATCAGCAGCTGACCAATGCTATGCAGGCGGATAAGCCTCAAACGCTGGAGGCGGTGAGCAATTTTGCCAGGGATAACAGCAACACCTACGGTGCGCTGGCATCAATGGATGTAGCCAAACAGTATGTTGACAGCAACCAGCTCGATAAAGCGGCTGCTCAGCTGCAAAACGGCCTGAAAGACACAAAAGATGCCAACCTGCAGGCGGTTATTAACCTGCGCCTGGCGCGCATTCAACTGCAACAAAATCAAGCCGACGCGGCACTTAAAACCCTGGAAGGCGTGAAGGGTGATGGCTGGACAGCCATTGTGGCCGACATCCGCGGCGAAGCGCTGCTAAGCAAAGGCGACAAGCAGGGCGCACGCGATGCCTGGAGCAAAGGGGTGGAATCTGATGCCTCTCCGGCATTGAAGCAAATGATGCAGATGAAGATGAATAACTTAAGCTAAGCCAGTCAAGAGAGAGCGCATGGAATTACGTAAATACCTGCTGCCAGGGCTGATTTCAGTCACTTTGCTCAGCGGTTGTTCGCTGTTTAGCGGCGAAGAAGATGCAGTAAAAATGGCCCCGTTGCCGAAGGTCGAAAATCAGTTTACTCCGCAAGAAGTATGGAGCACGTCGGTGGGTGATGGTGTTGGCGATTTTTATTCCAACCTGCATCCCGCCTGGCAAGAGGGCACCGTTTATGCGGCCGATCGCTTTGGTATCATAAAAGCATTAGACGCAGCGAATGGTAAGGAAAAATGGAAAGTCGATCTCTCTGAGAAAACCGGCTTCTTCTCAAAAAATCGTTCAGCCCTGTTGTCTGGCGGCCTGACCGTGAATGGCGACCGCCTGTATGCTGGCAGCGAACGCGGCCAGGTTTATGCCTTAAACAGCAGCGACGGTAAGATTGACTGGCAAACCAAAGTGGCTGGCGAAGCGCTGTCACGTCCGGTTGTCAGTGATGGTTTAGTGTTGATTCACACCAGCAACGGCATGTTGCAGGGGCTGGATCAGAACAGCGGCGCCATCAAGTGGAGCGTTAACCTTGATATGCCAGCGCTGTCTCTGCGCGGTGAATCTGCGCCAGCCGTTGCCTTTGGCGGTGCGATTGTCGGCGGAGATAACGGTCGCGTCAGCGCAGTCATCATGAATCAAGGTCAGCTGATTTGGCAGCAGCGCATTTCGCAGCCAAGCGGCGCGACGGAAATCGATCGCCTGAATGATGTTGATACCACGCCGGTTGTGGTAAATGGCGTGGTTTACGCGCTGGCTTACAATGGCGATTTAACCGCGCTGGACCTGCGTTCAGGACAAATTTTGTGGAAGCGTGAAATTGGTGGCGTGAAAGATCTGATTGTAGATGCGGGCCGTATTTACCTGATCGATCAGGACGATCGCGTCATTGCTCTGAACGCGGATGGCGGCGTGGCAATCTGGCGTCAGAGCGATCTGCTGCACCGTAACCTGACATCGCCCGTGTTGTACAATGGCTATATCGTGGTGGGTGACAGCGAAGGTTATCTGCACTGGATGAACACGACCGACGGTCGCTTTGTTGCCCAGCAGAAACTGGATAGCTCCGGCTTCCAGACTGAACCGGTGGTTGCCAGCGACAAGTTGCTGATCCAGTCCAAAGACGGTGAGGTTTATGCGATTACCCGCTAATGGGTAAACGCCAGTCAGGTGAAATCCTTCCCTGAAAGCGGCTCCTGAGTTTATCAGGGGCCGTTTCGTTTTTAGTCAGGCATGGTATTCTTTGCGCCTTCAGCCTGAACTTAGCGGCAAGAGCCGTTATAATCACGCCATTCGGGCGATTAATTATTTATTGAGGCATTGTTATGGTACCTGTGGTCGCGCTGGTTGGGCGTCCCAATGTGGGAAAATCTACGCTTTTTAACCGCTTAACCCGCACACGTGATGCGCTGGTAGCGGATTTTCCTGGACTGACTCGCGATCGCAAATATGGTCGCGCCGAAGTGGAAGGGCGCGAATTTATTGTTATTGATACCGGTGGCATTGACGGCACTGAGGATGGTGTCGAAACGCGCATGGCAGAACAGTCGCTGCTGGCGATTGAAGAAGCTGATGTTGTGCTGTTTATGGTAGATGCCCGTGCGGGTCTGATGCCGGCCGATCAGCAAATTGCTAAGCATCTGCGTTCGCGCCAAAAAGCTACCTTCCTGGTGGCTAATAAAACCGACGGACTCGATCCCGATTCAGCCGTCTTAGATTTCTACTCGCTGGGCCTGGGGGAAATCCATGCCATTGCGGCCTCGCACGGTCGTGGCGTGACCAGCCTGTTAGAAACCGCGCTGCTGCCGTGGATGGAACAGGTCGATCCGGTAGAAGTGACCGAAGAAGACGAAAACGAAGCCTACTGGGCGGCGCTGGCGGCAAAAGAGAATGGTGAACCGCCTGAAGAGGAAGAAGAAGAGTTTGATCCAACCGGTTTGCCGATCAAGCTGGCGATTGTAGGCCGCCCAAATGTGGGCAAATCTACCCTGACCAACCGCATTCTTGGCGAAGATCGCGTAGTGGTATATGACATGCCGGGTACGACGCGCGACAGCATCTATATTCCGATGGAGCGTGATGGGCGTGAGTACGTGCTGATTGACACCGCGGGTGTGCGTAAGCGCGGAAAAATCACCGATACGGTAGAAAAGTTTTCGGTAATCAAAACGCTACAGGCGATTGAAGACGCAAACGTTGTGATGCTGGTGATTGATGCCCGCGCCGGGATTTCCGACCAGGATCTCTCGCTGCTCGGTTTTATTCTGAATAGCGGGCGCTCACTGGTAATTGTGGTTAATAAGTGGGATGGCCTGTCGCAAGAGGTGCGTGACGAGGTCAAAGAGACGCTCGATTTCCGCCTGGGCTTTATTGATTTCGCCCGCGTTCACTTTATTTCTGCGCTGCACGGCAGCGGCGTGGGTAACCTGTTCGAATCGGTCACGGAAGCTTATGACTGCTCAACCAAGCGGGTTAACACATCGTTACTGACGCGCATTATGAATATGGCCGCAGAAGATCACCAGCCACCGCTGGTTCGTGGTCGCCGCGTGAAGCTGAAATATGCGCATGCCGGAGGTTACAATCCACCTATTGTCGTGATCCATGGCAATCAGGTGAAAGATTTGCCGGATTCTTACAAGCGCTATCTGATGAACTACTTCCGTCGTTCTCTCAATGTTATGGGAACGCCGATTCGTATTCAGTTCAAAGAGGGCGAAAACCCTTATGAAGGCAAGCGTAACCTGTTGACACCCACTCAGCAGCGTAAACGTAAGCGCCTGATGGCGCATATGAAAAAAAATAAGCGTTAATTATCGAGGGCCGGTTGGCCCTCTTTTTTTTGCGGTAAGCAGCCAGGTTGCAAAAGGGAAAACGTACTGAGGGATAGCTTTATCCGCTGTCGTTAACGTAGCGCGAAGACAAAGGCATTTGTAAAATATGTGGTACGTCATACGCAGCGCAGGTACGTTGCTCAGGTTGCCCTTAACCGCAGGCATGTCTTTAAACTTTTGATCTAATTGTCTGTTTTGACGCTTATAAATACGGTTTAACCGTTAAAGAACATCGGGTTTGTACCGTTAAGCGCTTAACGCACTTTTACACATCGACCGCCTGAAAGACTGTTATTGCAAGAACCGTGTAAATTTAATTACTTAACGCACATTTTGTAGCAAAAATGCTATTTCTCAGTAACAAATGAGTAATAGATATTCACCTCTTTATGTACCAGGTGGTACAATCCAGCCCCGCTGTGGGCAGATCTATAGACAATTCTTAATGTCGCCTGCTTCACATTGCTTGAATCCCGGACGCAGGTCCGTTTTTAATTCGATTTAAAATAAAGTGTTCCCCAGCGTAAAGCTCCCGGCTCCCGAAACGGCAAGCGGGCGTGGAGCGCGGACGCTTTATTTTTTCAGGAGAGTTAGTGTTATGGCTGAAACATCGTCCCGCTCCGGTAAAGGGTTGGGAATATGGACCGTGCTGCTCGGGTTGGTGCTGCTTGCTACCGGCCTGTTCTTCGCTATCGGCGGCGGTAAACTCGTCGCGCTTGGCGGCAGCTGGTACTTCTTAATCGCGGGTATTGTTACCGTTCTGTCGGCAGTTCAGTTCTTCCGGCGTAAATCTTCTGCAGTGACGCTTTTTCTGCTGATGTGTATCGGCACGCTGATTTGGGCGCTTTTCGATGCTGGCCTGGCGTTCTGGCCGCTGGTTTCACGCCTGATGGTGCCAGCCGGACTGATGATCCTGGCGTTCCTGACCTGGCCTGCGCTGCGTAAGCGTGAAGGCAAAACGTTGCTGGCTAACGTTTCCTACGTCTTGTCTGCCGTGCTGGCTATTGGCATGGTGGTGACGTTTGTTCAGATGTTCCAGCCACATCCCACTGTTGCCAGCAGCGGTCAGGAATTGCCGCTGATTCCGGTTGATAAAGCGAAACAGCAGAAAAACTGGGATAACTACGGTAATACATCAGGCGGGAGCCGCTTTGTTGCGTTGGATCAAATCACACGTGACAACGTAAAAGACCTGCAGGTGGCCTGGACTTTCCATACTGGCGATACGCCAGTTAGCCCAACCGGTAACGGTGCGGAAGATCAACAAACTCCGCTGCAGATTGGCAATACGCTCTATCTCTGTACGCCGCATAACAATGTGATTGCGGTAGAAGCGGATAGCGGAAAGCAAATCTGGAAACGCGAAATCAACGCACAAGCTGAAGTCTGGAATCGCTGCCGCGGTCTGGCTTATTTTGATGCGACCAAACCATTGACGCAGCCGTCAAAGCCAGGCTCAACGCCGGTGACAGCCGTAAATTTACCTGCGGGTGATACCTGTCAGCGCCGCATCCTGATGAACACCATTGATGCACGCCTGATCGCAATCAACGCTGACAATGGTGAATTCTGTCAGGACTTCGGCAACAACGGACAGGTTGATCTGAAAGCCGGTTTGGGTAAAGCGCCAGATCCGCAATATCAGCTGACCTCTGCACCGACCGTGGCGGGTACTACCGTTGTGGTTGGAGGACGTATCGCGGACAACGTTCAGACCGATATGCCAGGCGGTGTATTACGTGGTTTTGACGTTATCACAGGCCAAATGCGCTGGGCGTTTGACCCAGGCAATGTGGACCCGAATGCGATTCTGATGCCAGGCAAAGATTATACGCGCAGCACACCAAACTCGTGGGCGCCGATGTCTTACGATCCGGCGATGAATACCGTATTTATCCCTATGGGCAGCTCTTCTGTTGACCTGTGGGGCGCGAATCGTACTGCACTGGATCACAAATACGGCGCGTCCGTGCTGGCGCTGGATGCCACCACGGGTAAAGAGAAGTGGGTTTATCAGACCGTTCATAACGATCTGTGGGACTTCGACCTGCCGATGCAGCCAGGCCTGATCGATTTCCCAATGCAGGATGGCACCACCAAACCGGCCGTGGTCATCGGCGGTAAAACCGGCATGATCTTTGTGCTGGATCGCATGACAGGCAAGCCGTTGACGAAAGTCGAAGAGTTGCCAATGCCGCAGGGCCATATTCCGAACGAGCAGTACACCAAAACTCAGCCGCATTCGACCGGTATGCCACAGATTGGCAACCAGACGTTGAAAGAATCTGACATGTGGGGTGCAACGCCGTTCGATCAGCTGGTATGCCGTGTTGCTTTTAAATCCATGCGTTATGATGGTCTGTTCACCGTGCCGGATACCGATAAATCCCTCAGCTTCCCAGGTTCGCTGGGCGGTATGAACTGGGGCAGCATGTCCACCGATCCGAACAACCATCTGCTGTTCGTCAACGATATGCGTCTGGGCCTGTGGGTACAGATGATTCCGGCTGATACCAGCAAGATTGCCCGTGGTAGCAATGGCGGTGAAGCGATCAACACCGGCATGGGTGCGGTTCCGCTGAAAGGCACGCCTTATGCGGTGAATAAAAACCGTTTCATGTCTCCGTTGGGCATTCCTTGCCAGGCGCCACCGTTTGGTACGCTGTCCGCGATTGATATGAAAACACGGAAAATCGTCTGGCAGGTGCCAGTCGGTACGGTGCAGGATACCGGTCCTTTTGGTATCAAAATGCGCATGAAAATGCCACTTGGTATGCCAACGCTGGGCGGCACGCTGGCAACGCAGGGCGGCCTTGTGTTTATCGCGGGTACGCAGGATTACTATCTGCGCGCCTTCGACAGCTCAACCGGTAAAGAAGTATGGAAAGCTCGCCTGCCGGTTGGCAGCCAGGGCGGCCCAATGAGTTATGTTTCACCGAAAACCGGCAAACAATACATTCTCATCTCAGCGGGCGGCGCACGTCAGTCTCCCGATCGTGGTGACTATGTCATTGCTTACGCCCTACCTGACAGTAAATAACGTGATGAAAAAGCCGACAGCGATGTCGGCTTTTTTTTCGCTATTCGCCGTCGCGCCACAGGGATTCCAGTTCAGGTGGCGCCACCTGTTCCGGTATTAACAGCACTATCGTGCCACTTTCCCGGTGGGTGGCGTACTGAATCTGAATGCGAAAATAACGCTGATCGCCACGACCAACCTGAGCAGCCTTTTCTTCCGGTTCTCCTAAAGGCATCGCCTGTTCCAGCACAGCACAAACGCGCTGTTTTTGGGGGGCAGGAAGCTGGCCTAAAGTGAAACGACGCTCGCCGCGCAGGCCCGGAATAAACGCGATACCGCCTTCACGTGCCACCACAATGATTGCATCGTCGGTGAGTTGAGGAAGCTCGCTCATAACACGCCCACCTCTTTCCAGGCTTGTTCAATCGCGCTGCCCACTGAACGGTTAAAGCGCTTTTCGCCGTGCTGCATGGTGTACTGAGCAAAGGTTTTAAAATCGGCATTCTGCGGCAACGCTTTATCACACAGGCTGTCATACCACGCATGACCAGCCAACTCCCATGCATAACCGCCCAGCGCTTTGGCAGCCAGACAGAAAGCGCGATTAGGAATACCAGAGTTAAGGTGCACGCCGCCATTATCTTCACGCGTCTGCACATAGTGATCCATATGCGCAGGCTGTGGATCTTTGCCCAGCATGGGATCGTCATAAGCCGTGCCGGGTTCAGACATTGAGCGTAAGCCCCGGCCATGAATACCTTTGGCCAGCAAGCCTTCACCGATAATCCAGTCGGCCTGTTCGGCGCTCTGCTTCTTACTGAACTGCTTCACTAACGAGCCGAATACATCTGACAATGACTCGTTCAGTGCACCAGCCTGTTCGAAATAGATCAATCCGGCTTCATTTTCAGTAACGCCATGCGTCAGCTCATGCGCTACCACGTCTATTGCAATAGTGAAGCGATTAAAAATTTCGCCGTCACCATCGCCAAACACCATCTGCTGACCATTCCAAAAGGCATTCTGGTAATTTTTACCGTAATGCACCGTGCCCAACAGTTTCAAGCCCTGATTGTCCAGAGAGTTGCGCTTGTAAGCCTGCCAGAAAAAGTCGTAGGTTGTACCGAGATAATCCCAGGCTTCCTGGGCGGCAATATCACCGTTTGCCGATTGACCTTCCTGCCGGATCAGCTTGCCCGGCAAAGTTTGCTCGTTTTGCGCATCATAAATCTCACGTTCAACCCGGCCGCCAACAGCGGTTTTCGCCACGGATGGCTTTTGCCAGGGCGCTGCCATTAAATGCTGTACGTGGGTTAAGGTACGACGCGCTTCTTCCTGCTGATGGCCGGAACCGTGTGCAATGATTTTGCGTAAGATGTAGGGAGGAATAACGCTATAAGCCATATCCGACTCCTTGGCACGATGAATTAACAGTTGAGCCAAAAAGTATAGTTATGACCTCAGGAAGATGTTTGGCGCCGCCGCGGCTTTTCGGGCAGAAGTTTTGTCACCTGGCTCTCTGCCCAGCCATCTTCAAGTCGGGTGCGAAGAAGATCGCCGGTATGCAGCTGGCCGGTTTTTTTCACTCTCTGGCCGGAAACGTCAGTGGTTACGCTAAAACCGCGTGCAAGTGTCGCCAGCGGGCTGACGCCTTCAAGCTGAGCAGCCAGGGTTGCAAAGCGCTGCTGATCGCAATTGAGCACTTTTTCCATGCTTTGTTCGAGACGGTAATGCCAGTTTTGCAATGACTTTTGCGCCAGAAACAGGCGCTGCTGTGGGTATTGCGCCGTAAAACGTTGTGTTAGGCGATCCTGCTGGCGCGTGAACACTCGAAGGCGTGATTCCATTGCTTCGGTCAGACGCTGTTGCAGACGGAAAAGGGCAGTTTGCTGCCGCGCCAGACGTAATTGTGGATGTTGCTGCTGCAGGCGATGGTCTAACCGACTAAACAGCCGCTGTTGGCGAGCCAGGTAATAATCCATAGCCATTTCCAGCCGCTGCTGCTGAGACTGGAGCTGGCGTAATAACTCAACCTGATTGCGGCTGACGATTTCGGCTGCGGCTGAAGGGGTTGGCGCACGCAGATCCGCAACAAAATCGGCAATGGTAACGTCGGTTTCATGACCGACAGCGCTCACCACTGGAATGCGGCTGGCGAAGATGGCGCGCGCCACACGTTCGTCGTTAAAACTCCACAAATCCTCCAGCGAGCCGCCGCCGCGGCCTACGATTAATACATCACACTCATTACGCAGGTTGGCTATTTCAATGGCGCGAACGATGGCGGCGGGCGCGTCAACGCCCTGGACGGCGGTGGGATAGATCACTACCGGTAAAGAGGGATCGCGTCGATGCAGCACGCGCAGCACATCATGTAACGCCGCGCCGCTGGCAGAGGTGATCACGCCAACCTGTTTCGCCGGTTCCGGCAAGGCCTGCTTATGTTGAGGGTCGAACAAGCCTTCGGTTGCCAGTCTGGCTTTCAGCAGCTCAAACTGCTGCTGCAATAAGCCTTCACCGGCGGGGCGCATGCTTTCGATAATGAGCTGGTAGTCGCCACGGGGTTCATACAGCGTGATATTGGCACGAACTAAAATTTGCTGGCCATGTTGAGGACGAAAGGTCACGCGACGATTGCTGTTACGGAACATGGCACAGCGAACCTGGGCGCCATCATCTTTAAGCGTAAAATACCAGTGGCCGGAAGCGGGCTGAGTAAAGTTAGAGATCTCCGCGCTCAGCCAAACCAGGCCCATCTCTTTTTCCAGTAACTGACGCACCGTGTTATTGAGGCGGCTGACGGTAAAAATATTGGCGGTTGGAGGCAGTGACATGTGACGAAGATCAAATTCCAAATCAGCAGGTTAATTAGTCGATACTACAGGGCTGATACCACGGATCAAGAGTTTTTATTAAATAATGCTGGAGGCAATCGATTACGGCCTGTATAATGCCGCGGCAATATTTTATCTATTCTCATTCACCCGAGGTGGAGTATTGCCATGTTAAGAATCGCTAAAGAAGCACTCACTTTTGACGACGTCCTGCTCGTTCCTGCTCACTCCACCGTCCTGCCAAATACGGCTGATCTCAGTACCCAGCTCACTAAAAACATCCGTTTAACTATTCCCATGCTGTCCGCAGCAATGGACACCGTGACGGAAGCGGGCCTGGCCATTGCGCTGGCGCAAGAAGGCGGTCTGGGCTTCATCCATAAAAATATGTCGATTGAACGCCAGGCAGATGAAGTCCGCAAGGTGAAAAAATATGAAAGCGGCGTAGTCACTGAACCGCAAACCGTGTTGCCAACGACTCCGCTGGCCGACGTAAAAGCGCTGACTGAGCGTAACGGCTTTGCAGGTTATCCGGTTGTTAATGCCAACAACGAACTGGTCGGTATCATTACCGGCCGTGACGTTCGCTTTGTGACCGATTTGACTCAGCCTGTTTCGGCGGTAATGACACCGAAAGAGCGCCTGGTAACGGTAAAAGAGGGTGAAGCGCGTGATGTAGTTCTGCAGAAAATGCATGAGAAACGCGTAGAAAAAGCCCTGGTGGTGGATGAAAGCTTTCACCTGTTGGGCATGATTACCGTTAAGGATTTCCAGAAAGCTGAACGTAAGCCTAACGCCTGTAAAGATGCGCAGGGTCGTCTGCGTGTCGGTGCTGCGGTAGGCGCTGGCGCTGGCAACGAAGAGCGTGTAGATGCGCTGGTTGCCGCTGGCGTTGACGTACTGCTGATCGACTCTTCCCATGGTCATTCTCAGGGCGTACTGCAGCGTATCCGTGAAACCCGTGCTAAATACCCTGACCTCGAAATCGTCGGGGGCAACGTCGCGACAGGCGCGGGCGCATTAGCTCTGGTAGAAGCGGGCGTGAGCGCCGTGAAAGTGGGCATCGGCCCTGGTTCAATTTGTACCACGCGTATTGTAACTGGCGTAGGCGTACCTCAAATCACCGCTGTTTCTGACGCTGTTGCCGCCCTGGAAGGCACCGGCATTCCCGTTATCGCCGATGGCGGTATCCGTTTCTCAGGCGACATTGCAAAAGCTATCGCCGCGGGCGCATCCTGCGTGATGGTCGGTTCAATGCTGGCGGGTACTGAAGAATCGCCGGGCGAAATTGAGCTGTATCAAGGTCGCGCATTCAAATCCTATCGCGGCATGGGATCGTTAGGCGCCATGTCCAAAGGTTCATCTGACCGTTACTTCCAGACCGACAATGCGGCTGACAAACTGGTACCGGAAGGGATTGAAGGTCGCGTCGCGTATAAAGGTCGTCTGAAAGAGATCGTTCATCAACAGATGGGCGGCTTGCGTTCCTGCATGGGCCTGACCGGTTGCCCAACCATTGACGATTTGCGGACTAAAGCGGAGTTTGTCCGTATCAGCGGCGCCGGGATCAACGAAAGCCACGTGCACGATGTGACAATTACCAAAGAGTCGCCAAACTACCGCATGGGTTCATAATCCCGTAAGATTTCTCGCCCGGCTCAGCCGGGCGCTTTTATTATCAAGTCACCGTTCTGGAAACCCCTCAATGACGACGGAAAATATCCATAAGCATCGCATTCTGATTCTCGATTTTGGTTCTCAATATACCCAACTGGTGGCGCGTCGCGTGCGTGAGCTGGGCGTTTACTGTGAACTTTGGGCATGGGATGTCACCGAAGAACAGATCCGCCAGTTCAACCCGAGCGGCATCATCCTTTCCGGCGGCCCGGAAAGCACCACGGAGCTGAACAGCCCACGGGCACCGGAATATGTATTTAACGCTGGCGTACCGGTGCTGGGCGTATGCTACGGCATGCAGACCATGGCGATGCAGCTCGGCGGAAAAGTTGAAGGTTCCAGCGAGCGTGAATTTGGCTACGCACAGGTTGAAGTGACTACCGCGAGCGCCCTGGTTCGCGATATTGAAGATGCGCTCAGCGCGGCCGGCAAACCCTTACTGGACGTATGGATGAGCCACGGCGACAAAGTGACGGCAATCCCGTCTGACTTTGTGACCGTCGCCAGCACCGAAACCTGTCCGTTTGCCATTATGGCCAATGAAGAGAAGCGTTTTTACGGCGTACAGTTCCACCCGGAAGTGACGCACACGCGTCAGGGTTTGCGTATGCTCGAGCGTTTCATTATCGACATTTGTGGCTGTGAAGCGCTGTGGACACCAGCAAAAATCATCGAAGACGCCGTTGAGCGTTTGCGTAAGCAGATTGGCAACGACAAAGTTATTCTTGGCCTGTCGGGAGGTGTGGATTCCTCTGTTACTGCGATGCTGCTGCATCGAGCCATCGGCGATCGCCTGACGTGCGTATTCGTTGATAATGGGTTGTTGCGCCTCAACGAAGCGCAACAGGTAATGGACATGTTCGGTGACCACTTTGGTCTGAGCATTATTCACGTGCCGGCTGAAATGCGCTTCCTTAACGCGCTGGCAGGTATTGATGATCCAGAAGCCAAACGTAAAACCATTGGTCGGGTGTTCGTTGAAGTGTTTGACGAAGAAGCGACGAAGCTGACCGATGTGCAGTGGCTGGCGCAAGGCACCATTTATCCTGACGTCATTGAATCTGCGGCTTCTGCAACCGGCAAAGCTCATGTGATCAAATCACACCATAACGTCGGCGGGCTGCCAAAAGTGATGAAGCTGGGGCTGGTCGAGCCACTGAAAGAGCTGTTCAAAGATGAAGTACGTAAAATTGGTCTGGAACTTGGCCTGCCATACGACATGCTTTACCGCCATCCATTCCCAGGTCCCGGTTTGGGCGTGCGCGTATTGGGCGAAGTGAAGAAAGCGTACTGCGACCTGCTACGTCGCGCCGATGCTATCTTCATTGAAGAACTGCACAAAGCTGATTTGTACAACAAGGTCAGCCAGGCCTTCACCGTGTTCCTGCCGGTACGTTCTGTTGGCGTAATGGGCGATGGTCGTAAGTATGACTGGGTTGTCTCGCTGCGTGCGGTCGAAACTATCGACTTTATGACAGCACACTGGGCGCATCTGCCCTATGACTTCCTTGGCCGCGTATCCAACCGTATCATCAATGAAGTAGAGGGTATTTCCCGCGTTGTTTACGATATTAGTGGCAAACCACCGGCCACCATTGAGTGGGAATAAGTTTCTGACTTATTCTAAAACGCGCTGATTACCCAATCGCCAGTTTAATCGTCAGATTGACTGGCGATTTTCTTTCTTTGTCTTAATCACCGGGATACCGCATGCTTCCACTGAAAGTATTCAGTCTCTGTTTTCTTGCTGTGTTGCTGCTATCTCTGGCGGCGAGTATTGCGCAGGCAACCCGCCATAGCGGTGCAGCCAGTCAGGAAGGATGGTGGTCGGCACGACGCGATTCCGCCGGGATCGCGCCCGATCCACGTACCCATGCCAGTTTAGCGATTGTGCAGGTTTATGCCGCGCCGACATATGGCTGGAAGGGGGCAGTGGCGGTGCATCCGTGGATTATCTTCAAACGCGCCGGAGAAACCCAGTATAACCGCTACGAAGTGATCAGCTGGGGGAGCGGCGATAAAGTGCGGCGCAACACCAATATTCCCGACGGATACTGGTACGGTGCAAAACCTCGCCTGCTGGTGGACCATCGCGGCCCGGCGGCAGAAGCGATGATTCCGCAAATTGAAGCTGCGATAAAGTCTTATCCCTGGCCGCAAACCTACCATGCATGGCCGGGACCTAACAGCAACACCTTCCTGGCACACATTGGCCGACATGTGCCGGCTTTAAAACTCGATTTGCCCGCCAATGCGCTGGGTAAAGATTATCGTCCGCTGTGGCGTCCGATTGGATTACCACCGTCTGGCCGCGGTTTGCAGGTGTCAGTTTTAGGCGTGGCGGGGATGACGCTCGGCGCGGAAGAGGGCGTTGAGCTGAATATATTAGGGCTGAGTATGGGGGTAGATTTCACACCGTTACGTCTGCGTTTGCCGTTTATTGGCGGCCTTGGTCACGATAATCTGCAACATAATAACCCCTGACCATTCAGGCCCCTAATGGGGCCTCTTAACTTAACAGACGCCGAAATCATCCTCTTCGTGATACAGATTCACGCTGCCGGCTTTTACTTCTATTTCTTTTTTGGTTGCATCATCCACGCGCGCGCACCACAACACATCGCCTTCTACGCGCAACACTAACATCTTTGGCCCACCGGTTTTTGCCTGCACAAAATCGTTAATCTTAAACATCACTCCCTCCGTTTTTTAGTCAGTGTCGAGCGGGTTACATGGGTAAGTTAGAAAATTTTTGCGTCATGCTTTCCAGTTTAGCGCGCTGATTTAAACCGTAGAAAGAAGTAAGGCATGCTCGTCGTCGTTGATAACAAAACTAAATGGACTGAAGGGGCAGGCAAAGGCTGGCAGAAAGCGCCCCGAATAAAAAGACAGAAGCCACGTCACGCTATGCCGAAAGCCAGGGTTAGCGGTGATTTGGCATCTGGCTATTGTACTGGAATGGCTACGTATTTAATGTCGCAGCAGGAATAACGTCGCCAGGCCAAGAAAGATAAAAAAGCCGCCGGTATCGGTAATGGCCGTAATCAATACGCTGGAGCCGACCGCCGGATCGCGCTTAATTTTAGTCATTACCAATGGCACCAGCACGCCCATTAATGCCGCCAGCAGCAGATTAAGCACCATCGCCAGCATCATTACGCCGCCGAGCGCGGGGTTGCCATACATCAGCCAGGTAATGATTCCCATAATGCCGCCCCAGCAAATACCGTTGATTAAAGCGACTCCCAGCTCACGCACAATCAGGAAAGAGAAGTTTCCCGGTTCCACCTGATGCAGCGCCAGGGCGCGCACAATCATAGTGATAGTCTGATTACCGGTATTACCACCGATGCCCGCGACAATCGGCATCAAAGCAGCTAGCGCGACCAGTTGCGAAATGGTTGATTCAAACAGGCCGATCACGCGTGAAGCAACAAAGGCGGTACACAGGTTAATCGCCAGCCACGCCCAGCGATTACGTACTGCTTTACGAACCGGAGCAAAAACGTCCTCTTCCTGGCTGATACCCCCCATTTTACGAATGTTGCTTTCGTTCTCTTCGTTCACTAAATCGATCACATCTTCAATGGTAACGCGGCCTATCAGCTTGCCTTTGGCATCAATAACGGCAGCAGAAATCAGGTTATAGCGCTCAAAGGCACTGGCTGCATCCTCTGCTCTGTCGTTGAGCTGGAAGGTGGTAGGGTGCGTGTTCATTACTTCGTCCACGCGCATTTGCGGCTTGTTGAGCAGAATGTCGGTAAGCAACAGCTCACCTAGTAGGTGATTATCCTGATTGGTGATAAACAGCTTGTCAGTGCCCCCTGGTATGGCTTTACGATAGCGTAGGTAACGCTGCACGGTGGCTAAAGTGACGTCGGAACGCACCGTGAGGATATTAAAATCCATCACCCGGCCCACACGGTCGCGGTCAAACTGCATCACGTTGAGTATGCGCGCCCGCTGGCTCGGTTCCAGCGTAGTAAGCAAGCGTCCGGTAAGATCGCGTGGTAGATAGCGCGCCAGCCAGACCTGGTCGTCAATATCCAGCGGTTCGATAGCGCGCAGAATATCGCGGTCGCTCATCTCTTCAGTCAGGCTGGCCCAGACAGTTTCTGCGGCTTCGACCAGTACATGGCCGCGCCGCTCGTTGGGCACCAGACGCCACAACGCCTGACGTTCTTCTTCAGGTAAGGCTTCGAGAATATCGGCCAGGTCTGCAGCATGCAGCTGAGTAATATCCTGTTCCAGCATTTCGCGCTGGATCGCATTTTCACGTTGCTGTTCAGAACTGAGATGGCTGGTTTTTTTAAGCAGCGCATCAACCAGATCGTGCTCGTTAAGCAGCAGCGTCAGAATACGATGACGTATTTCACTTAAACGTTGCGAGTGAGAGGCAGACATATTGCGTCCCTTTTGTCTGAAAGTACCAGCACGAAGTGTAGCGTTTCGTCTGTAAAAGGGATGCAAAAAATCGTACTGTCGTCTGGACAGCGTTTACTTGCTTAATGAAGCGTCTGGCTAGCGAGAATCGTTAACGCTAAGGCTTACCGGTGCGGAGATGGATTTTTTTTGCTGATGATGTTCAAAAGCAGCAGGCAGGATAAAAATCATTCGGCTAAAGAGGATGATAAAACTGATCAACAGAACGATCCGGGTCATGGTGCCGGTTTTCTGACGTCTTCGGGAAGGTATAGCGCTGTTCACGCGGGATGGTTCCTGTAATGACCCAAATGGGCGACAGCAATATTTAGTCACAGTCGCCAGATGAAATCAATCGTTGTCTAAAAAAACGACAGAAATAATTAATAGCTGGCCTTTTGCGCCAGCAGTGTGGCGAAACGGCAGGTGATGCGGTTGCCATTTTCATCGGTGCGATGCAGCTGGCCCCTGTTTTCGTTGTACTTTACGATGTGCCAGTTGCGGTAATAGTGGCTAAGTTCCCCGGATTTAAAAGCAAAAGAAAAATCAGTCGGGCAGGGCGTATCATCCGTGTTCATCGCCGCGACAATCAGGTTGTAGCCATATTTCACCGTGCAGGCCTGCATATCGGCGATCAGCTGCGGGATGGTTTCCGGTTGTAAAAACATCATCACCACCGTAGACAGTACGAAGTCGTAGCCGCCGTTAAAGCGCGTCTGGTTAAGGTCACGCAGCCCGGTGTGAATACCCTGTAAGCCTTCGTCTGCAATGATGCGGTTCAGGCGCGCCAGGCTTTTTGGGTTGTGATCCCATGCGGTAACGTCAAAGCCTTGCTGATTAAGAAACAGGGTGTTGCGTCCGTTGCCACAGCCCAGATCCAGCGCTTTGCCCACTGTGAGTTGCGGGAAAGCCTCCAGCACTTCTGAATGTGTCGGCGTCAGGCCATATTTTTCTGAGAAGTTAATCGAATTATTCATCTTTATCGCTTCAGTGAAGTGGGCACAAAGGTCCACAACGTCAGGCTTCTTCAAGGATCAATTTCCAGCCGGTGATTTCGTTCCAGTAGCTTTGTTCACGCTCCAGATCGAGTTGTACCAGGTTGTTCTGGCTGAGAAACCCCACCGGGAACGTTAACGTCCAGTGTCCGTCATCACAGCTTAGTTTTAAGGAAGTTGGGCGTGTAGTGGCCTGGCGCTGATTATTCAGCAAGGTGCCAAGGCGCAGCAGGAAAATCAGCGGCAGGAACTGCTTTTTCTTAAACAGCGTCACACGAGGCAATTCGTCAACCTTAACCGCTTTGCGATGGAATCTTACCAGCGCGGCCAGCAGCATCTGCTGATCCTGATTGAAACCCGGCATATTGCTATTTTGCAAGATATAGGATGAATGGCGTTGCAGGCCGCTGTGGTTGATGGACAACCCCACTTCATGCAGCATCGCCGCCCATTTTAGCAGGGCAGCCAGTTGCGGGTTCGCCAGTTTGGGATGCTGATCACGCCATTGCAGATAAAGTTGCTCGGTGGTTTCCAGCACGCGCCGTGCCTGATCGCTGTCAATAGCGTAGTGGTTAGCCAGGCTTTGCGCGGTACGGCTGCGAATATCCTGATGACGGAAACGGCCTTCCATTTCATACAGCACGCCTTCACGCAGCGCGCCATCAGAAAGACGTAGCTCGCGAATTGCCAGCGCGTCAAACACACCGCAAATAATGGCCAGCCCAGGAACGAAAACGCCTTTACGTTCTTCAGATAATCCCGGCAGGCTTAGTGCCGTAAAGGTTTTATGCTTCATCACTTCGTCATAAAGCATCTCAAGGCGTTCTGGCGTAATAAGCTTCTCTTTTTCGCCCATCTCCTGTAACACTTCACAGGCGGCTTTGATCGTGCCGGACGCGCCTAAGGCATACTGCCAGCCGTGCAGACGATATTGCCATGCCAGCGTTTCCAGCTTTTGCGCCGCCGCTAAACGTGCCCGACGAAAATTCTCGCGGTTGATTTCGCCTTTAGGAAAATAAAGTTGCGCAAAGCTGACGCAACCCATGCGGCGACTTTCCACCAGCTGCGGCTCGAAATCTTCACCGATAACCAGTTCAGTTGAACCGCCACCGATGTCGATCACCAGCTTGCGGCCTTTTTCCGGCTGCGTGTGCTCTACACCCATAAAAATCAGGCGGGCCTCTTCGTGACCGGAAATCACTTCGATTGGATAGGGGATCACTTCTGCGGCGCGTTGTAAGAATGTTTCGGCATTCACGGCCTGACGCAACGTGTGTGTGCCAACAATAGTGACGTTGCTGGCCCTGAAGCCCTGTAATCGTTCAGCAAACAGCGCCAGGCAACTCAGGCCGCGCTCTATTGCCTCATCACTCAGGCGATTATCCGGACCCAGCCCGTCGGCTAAGTGTACACGCTGTTTCAGGCGACCGAGTACCTGCATAGCGCCGTCAACCACACGGGCAATCACCATGTGGAAACTGTTCGAACCGAGGTCAATCGCCGCAAACTCTTGGGGTTTCGGCGTAGTTTTCTGGGAAATTGGCATAAGCGTTATTCAGGTTGTTCCAGTTTCTTAATGTAATCATAAATCGCCAGTTGCGAGCGCACCTTACGACGATTTCCGCGTGGAACGTATTGATTGCTTAATTCTTTATCAATAATCCGGGCTTTCACCGTATCACTTAACTGAATCGCAATAATATCCAGGATACGCTGTTTAATTTGCGGATCGAGAATCGCCACCGCCACTTCGATACGGTAATCGATGTTACGCGTCATCCAGTCAGCAGAAGAAAGAAACACTTTTTTATCGCCGCCATTCTCAAAAATATAGACGCGATCGTGCTCCAGATAACGGTCAACGATGCTTGTAACGCGAATATTTTCGCTTATGCCCGGTAAATCAGGGATCAGCGAGCACATGCCACGCACCAGTAAGTTGACCTTTACCCCTACGCTGGATGCGGTATAAAGCCGGTCAACCAGGCCTTTGTCCACCAGATTATTAATTTTCAGCGTAATGCCGGACGGCAGTTTTTGCTGCGCATTGGCAATTTCTTCATCGATCAATTGATACAGCATGCGGCGCGAGTTTTGTGGTGAGACCATTAAATGCTCGAAAGTCACCGGCCGATAAGGATTCTCAATAAAATTAAACACCCGACGCACTTCATTGGTAATACGTGCATCGGCGGTCAGCAGTGAGTAGTCAGTATAAATGCGCGCGGTTTTCTCATTAAAGTTGCCCGTACCGATGTGCGCATAACGCACAACTTCATTCCCTTCGCGGCGCGAAATCAGGAATAACTTAGCGTGAATTTTCAGGCCTGGCGCCGAGAAAATGACGTGAACACCGGCTTCAGTCAGACGTTTTGCCCAATAAATATTGGCTTCTTCATCAAAACGCGCCTGTAGCTCAACCACCACCGTGACTTTTTTACCGTTATAGGCGGCATGAATCATGGCATCCATAATGCGCGAGTGTTTTGCTACACGATAAATATTGATTTTGATTGCCAGTACGCTGGGGTCAAACGAGGCCTGACGCAGCAGTTCTAATACGTGTTCAAAAGTGTGATAGGGATAATAAAGCAGTACATCCCGGTCACGAATGGCGTCAAACCCGTTTCGGTAGCCATCAAAGCCAATATGACGAATCTGCGGCAGCGGACGGTTGACCAGATTATTTTTACCGACATTGGGAAAGCCGATAAAGTCTTTGAAGTTGTGGTAGCGCCCACCCGGCAGTACTGAGTCAAAGTTAGTGATCGACAATTTATGGCACAGCAGCTCCACCATCGAATCCGGCATATCGCGCTGATAAACAAAGCGTACCGGCTCTGCGGTTAAACGTTGTTTCAGGCTGGAGGACATCAGTTCCAGCAGGCTGGACTCCATTTCGGTAACCAGGTCGTACTCGGCATCGCGCGTCATCTTCATCGAATAGGCGTTCAGCGCATCGTAGTCGTAGAAACCTTTAAAAATATCGTCCAGGCAATAACGCAAAATGTTATCCAACAGAATCATCGGCTTGCGACGGCGGGGTGATTCAGCGGGCAGGTTAACGAAACGTGGCACTTTATCCGAAGGGATTTCCAGTAACGCATAGCGAATATTGTCACCACGAATAATCTCAACCGCTAAATAGGTGTAATCATCTTTAAGAAATTCGGTCAGATCGGTTTCGTGAGTAATAAGAATGGGAGAAATATGCTGGCGCAGTTCGTTTTTAAAATAGTGGCGCAGCCAGATTTGTTGATTCGGTGAAAGCTGACGCTCATTAATCAGGAAGATCTGGTTACGCGCCATTTCCAGCAGTAGATCGTTATACAACGCGTCGAACTCTTGATCGGATTTCAGCACACGCTGTTGAATTTTTTTAAACAAATGGCGCGGTGTGCCAGGGGAACCTTGCTCCTCACCGATAAGGATACGGCGCTTTAAATCGGCAAAACGCACTTTATAGAATTCATCAAGGTTATTGGAAAATATACCCAAAAACCGCATGCGTTCGATCAGCGGATTCGTTTTATCCGCCGCTTCCTGTAAGACACGTTCATTGAAAGATAACCAGCTTAACTCTTTTTCAATATACAGCTTTACCTGACCCATTCTCACTCCGTATAGCGGTTGCAGGACTGAAGATCCAGTGTCCAACAACATTATGGCGAGAGTATGGCAGGCTTGTCCAACGGCAAGAGTTGTCTTATCAATCAGCTACGGGCAACATAGCGGCTTATTTTCCGCTGCATTTAGGACCGCATGAGCATAAACCACATTCCCGTTCAGTTTAGCGACCGCCGACGTCGTAAGATTGACCGTTTGACGCGGCGACTGGTCACGTCATGTGGCATTGCGATTCTGCTGCTTATGCTGCTGTTTTTTTGGCTAATCTGGGTAGTTCTGCCGCTGTTCAGCGCGCCGGACATGCAGCCAGGCGCTTCGCAGCAACTGTGGGATCGCGCACCTGCGCTGGCGATAGGCAATGACGGCAGCCACGGCTGGCGTATCAGTACGGCTGGCGCGGCGCGTTTTATTCCGCTTAATGGTCAGCCTGCCGATCAGGCATTAGCGCTGACGCCAGCCCCGCAGACAGTGGTACAGAGCGCCGATCGCCAAACGCTGCTGCTTAATATGCAGGGCGATTTACTGTTGCTGCAACCGGTTCTGCGAAAAGATGAAGCGCAGTGGCGTTTCCCGCTGGGTGATAAACCTTTCCACCTGCCACAAGGCACGGTGGAGAAAATGGCGCTGGCGACGCTGAGCCCGAATCAATGGCGTATCGCCGTTGTTACCACCCATGGCCTGGGCTATCTGACGCTGGGTCCCGATCGTCAGGCAACGATGATCAGCTTGCCGCAACAGCATCCCGATCATCTGCTTCTTGCGCCGCAAGGCGATCTTCTCTATACCAGTGAAGGTAATGTGCTGCGGGTCTGGCAGTTGGACAAGGATCACGCGCAGCTGCGTGAGACACAAACGCTACCGCACACGCCGCAGAGCCTGCATCTGTTAACCGGTGGCCAAACGCTGCTCGTCCAGGATGAAGCGGGGGTAACGCAATGGTTTTCAATTGCCAGCGAACAAGGCCCGCGCCTGCATCAGATTCGTACCTTCAGGCACAGCGCAGGCAAGGCGCAACTGATTACAGAGCCACAGCGCCGCGTCTTTGCCACCTTCACCCAGGACGGTATGCTGAAGCTGTTTTCCAGCAAACAAGCAGGGCCGATATTTCAACGCCAGCTAGCCCCCGGCATCTTGCACGCGCAGTTCTCGCCGCACGGCGACAGCCTGCTGGTGGAGCGTCAGGGAAGTTGGCAAACCTTTAAGCTGGATAATCCGTGGCCAGATGTTACCTGGCGCAACTTCTGGCAGAAGATCTGGTACGAAAACTATCCCAAAGCGGACTGGGTATGGCAATCCACCGCCGCAGGCGACAGTTATCAGGCCAAATTTAGTTTAGTGCCAATGGTCATCGGCACGTTAAAAGCTGCGAGCCTGGCGCTGTTATTTGCTACGCCGCTGGCGCTGGCTGCGGCGATGTACACCGCATGGTTTATGGCGCCGGGTCTGCGTCGCTGGGTTAAACCGTCGATTGAGATGATGGGCGCGCTGCCCAGCGTGGTAGTTGGGCTGATTGCGGGATGGTGGCTGGCGCCGCATATCAACCAGGCGCTGACAGGCGTACTGCTGCTGCCGTTCACCTTAGCCGCCAGCCTGCTGCTGTGTGGTGTGCTCAGCGCCCGTCTGCCAGCGCGCTGGCGACAGCCAGGCCGCGAAGTGCTGCTGCTGTTACCGCTGCTGTTGGTTGTTATCGTGCTGACATTATGGCTGCCGACGCTGTGGGTGCGTGACGCAGGCGACTGGGTGCCTCATTACGAACAGCGTAACCTGCTGGTGGCGGCGCTGGCGATGGGTTTTGCCCTGGTGCATGGTTAGGAAACTGAATCGATCCCTTTTGGTTTTCCTAACCATGAATGGTAGCGAGAAAAAGCCGCATGTGGTGGGGACTGTTGTGTTGTAATGCGTAAAAATGCCAGTTTTGCCGTGTTTTTAATCTAAAACCCATTTTTCAGGCGCACTTATCCAGAGCTGGCGTCAGAAGCCATCGTTTTTTCGCCATCTGATGCAACCTGTCGGACAACAGTTTTGTCGCGTGCTCGCCCGCCACAGCGCCGGCAAAACGCAGCGAACTTTTGCACAGGATGCACTGGTACGGGTCGGTGCCCAGAAAGGCTTTCATCAGCACCGCGAACCCCGGCTTCTCCGGTTTCTCTCGCGGCGTCATCTCCAGTGCTTCGTAAACCTTCGGCAGCAGCGTGCCGCGCTTGCGGTTGGCCAGAAAGCCGTAGTAACGCACCATTTTAAAGTGCCGGGACGGGATGTGGCTGACGTAACGCCACAGCATCTCCTCCTGCGTCAGCTTCTGGCGTTTATGCTGTTGGGTTTTGTGGTCGTAGTACTGGTGAACGACAGCGCCACCACGGTAATGCCGCAGTTGGGATGCCGCCACCGGCGGGCGTTTCAGGTAGCGACCCAGATATTTCACGCTGCGCCAGGCCCCGCGGGTCTTTTTGGCGAAGTGAACCTTCCAGTGACGCTGGTATTGCGCCTGCAGATAGCGCTTCCACTGCTTCTCATCGCGAATGTGACCATGGCCGGGCAGGGAAGCAGGGGTAACGTGCTGATAGCTGGCGCGTAACAGGCGGATGACGGCACCGCGCCAGATGGCTTCGACCTGCTGTTTTTTGAAGAACAGGTCGCGCCAGACGCCGTGTTTGACATCGAGGCCGCCGCGGGTGATGGAGACGTGGATGTGCGGATGCTGATTGAGTTGGCGACCGTAGGTGTGCAGTGCGCAGAAGATGCCGACTTCGATGCCCAGCTTGCGCGCGTGCCTGAGCATGGCGCGGGTTGCGCAGCGAAACAGGTCATTGAGCAGTGGCCAGTTGTTGTTGAAGAACGGCCAGAGCAAGTGCGGCATGGTAAAGGTGATGTGTTGCCAGTCGCAGTCGGGCAGGATGTGTTGCTGTTGGGCAATCCACTGCTCGGTGCTTTTGAGGCCGCAGCTGCTGCAGGCTTTGGACTTACAGGTTTGGCACATCAGACGAGAATGCGTGCAATCAGGGGAGCTGCAGCAATATTTTCTGACGCCCATGGCGCAGGTTCCACAGGCGAGCATGCGCTCGACGGAGAGTTTGGTCCAGTCGCTGAGCTGGTGACCATTTTTCTCGAGGAAGCGTTCCCAGCCGTCATCGTGCTGGAACAGGAGCTTTGCGGGTCGCGGTATGTACATGAAAGACAGTATAAAATATGGCGATGAGGGTGGAAAGGACTTCGGCTGCGCAGCAGACGGGCTCACGCCGCAGGCGTGCTACCGTTCGTCCATTGATGGAGTTAAGAATGAAATCTTTGTTCAGCCCGCATAAAGCCGCTCTCGCCCTGGCGGTTGTCGCGGCCTTTAGCCTGACTGCTTGCCAGACACCTGCGAAAAAAGCCGAAGAACCTGTAGCCGCTGCGGCACAAGCGCCAGCCGACACCAACCTGACGCAGCGCGAGCTGGGTAACGGTTTATATGAAATGGCATATCTGCCGACGAAAAATGCACTGTATGTAGCCAGCGCTCAGGGCTTTAAAGATGTCAGCGGTGGCCTGATTTATCGTCTGGATGCGACTACGCTGAAAACCACCGGCGAGGCGCATACCGATCTGAAAAACTTCGGTATGGTCATCGATCCAGATGGCAGTGCGTTGTACGCAACCAATTCGCTGGATGGCGGAATCTCTAAAATTGATCCTGAAAGCGGCAAAGTACTGCAACGCCTGATGTTCAGCGAAAAGAATGAAAAAGGATTTCCCTATGGCGCGCGTGAAATCTTCTGGCACGAAGGCCAGCTTTATATCGGTGGAGTGGGCGATCCGGGTGTAATTTGGGTGGTTGATGCGAAAACGATGAAGCTGAAAACCCGCATCAAAAACGCCGGTAAATGGGTCACTGGCATTATCTATTCCCCGGTCACCGATCGTATTTACGCCGCAAACGGTGGCGGTGAAATCCTGGTCATTAACCCGCGCAGTCACAAAATCGAAAAACGTCTGACCGCAGGCGACGGTAAAGCGTATCTGTTTCTGAACATGGCAGAAGATCCAGCCACGGGTCGCCTGTTTGTGACAGACAATTCCAAAGCAAAAAATACCCTGGTGTTTGACGAGCGCAGCGGTAAAGTGATTAAGCGACTGAATTTAGGCGATTCGTTGGGCATTAAATTTAACGCCAAACGCAACGAAATCTATATCAGCCAGCGTGAATCGAAGAAAGTGCTGCAACTGGATGCCACCACCTATGCGGTGAAAAACAGCTGGTCGTTCGACAGTCATCCTAACAGCCTGCTGGTTTCACCGGATGGGCAAACGCTGTATGTCACCGTGAAGCAGGACTTTAACAAAGACCACAGCACCAAAGGCCCGGACAGTGTGGCGCGTATCGCACTGAAATAAAAAGGCGGGTCAGCCGCCTGAAGAAAGGACGCTGCGGCGTCCTTTTTACGTTGCTCCATCCCACACCCCATGTAGCTGGCACTTTTCAGGCAATACGCGGCGGCCTGATATTCCGGCTGTCGTGTTTTGCGTATGCTGCTTCTGGCGCGGAGAGGTCCAGCCGTTTTGGCATCTTCCCGCCTGCCACAGAAAGCGAGTACATTGATTGGCTGATCCCGCGCGGGTTAAGCCTTTTTGTCCTGCGTATGGGTATCAAAATCCGATGCATCATGGCGCTCATGCAACTGATCGGCTGGCTCGCCCATTACGCGATTCACTTTGCGACCACGGATCACCGCCGGACGCTGAGCAATCTCCTGCGCCCAACGCTGTACGTTTTTATATGACTGCACATCAAGGAATTCGGCGGCACCGTATTGATTGTTCAGCACCAGATTGCCGTACCACGGCCAGGTAGCGATGTCAGCAATCGTGCAATCATCACCGGCCAGATAGCGATTTCCAGCAAGCTGGCGATCCAGCACATCGAGCTGGCGCTTAGCTTCCAGCGTAAAACGGTTAATGGCGTATTCAATTTTTTCTGGCGCGTAGTGATAGAAGTGTCCCAGCCCGCCGCCGAGGTACGGCGCCGAGCCTTGCAGCCAGAACAGCCAGTTCAGCGTTTCGGTGCGTTTAGGGGTATCTTTTGGCAGGAAGTGGCCAAATTTTTCGGCCAGATACAACAGAATATGACCCGATTCAAATACGCGAATTGGCGGCGTGGCGGAGTGATCGCTGAGCGCGGGAATTTTTGAGTTCGGGTTGGCGTCAACAAAGCCGCTGGAGAATTGATCGCCCTCGCCGATGCGAATCAACCACGCATCGTATTCGGCATCATTCACATTCAGCGCCAGTAACTCTTCCAGCAGAATGGTAACTTTCTGACCATTTGGCGTACCCAGCGAATAGAGCTGCAAAGGGTGTTTGCCGACCGGCAGGTTTTTTTCGTGCGTAGGTCCGGCGAAAGGGCGATTGGTTTTTGCGCCGTTACCTTTGGCTTCGGGGTCCCAAACCCAGACTTTTGCGGGCTGATAAGTGTTTTCCGACATGGTGAAGGTTCGCCTTGTTGTGATTGAGTTTTTGTTCGAGTGTAGCAGGCTGCCAGCAGCCGGTTTAACTCTGCTGGCGGTGATCGGTTGACGTTCTTCCGACTGTAAAGCCTCAGTCCGGCGTTACCTTCCGCATAAATCAGAGAACGGATTCCTTTTTTCGATGCAGCAAAAGCAGGCTCAGCGCCAGCGGGACGACACCCGGCTATTACACAGGGATAGGGCGCGTATTAGCGTTAGAGGTTCAGAAGGCAGGTATGAGAAAGCCAGGCGCGGTGCGAGCTTATATCAGCTAAGGCTGCGCTGCCCGGCCTGTTTAGTCGGGTGTGCCATATTTATAACCCTTATCCCGATGCCTTTCTGCGCCAGCTGGCTGCTGAACAGCTTAATGCTTTACCGGGCGTCGATGGATTGCAGGCTCAGGCCGTTGTAGAAGCAGCCTGTGCATCGCTAAGCCACGGGCGTTTCAGTGAAATCAAGCGGAGAGGTTAAGCGTTAAACTGGCGGCTAATGAGCCGCCTTTTTTAATTAGCCCAGCAGTTCACGTTCAATCAGTTCACGCGTTTCCACCGCCTGTACTTTCATCTTCTCTGGATAGCCAAACAGCGAAGAGGCGATGATCGATTCACCGCCCACTTTATAGGTGCGGTTAGCGAAATTCATGTCGCGCAGCGTCTGGAACAGGGTAGGGAAGTCCACTTCACCTTCGCCTACGCCGACGTGCTGGTGGATGGTGGCATCCACGCCCGGCGGGTTGACGATATAGCGGCAATGCCTGGTGTGGTTCATGGTATCGGCGATCAGCACGTGTGACAGATCATCTCCGGCATACTTCAGCATACTTTTCACATCGCCTTTACCTTTGTCATAAAAGAAGGTGTGCGGCGCGCTGTAAACGTATTTGATATTCTCGCTACGGAAGGACTTCACGATGTCAGACGTTTCGTTATTTTCTTCGCAGAAGTCCCAGGGATGAGACTGAATTTCAACGCGAATCCCTTCACGTTCGATGACTGGCAGCAACGCTTCCATTGAACGATAGAACATCTCTTCACAGATTTCCGGCTCGTTCGGCGTACCTGATAATTCGGTGTTAATGACCTGCACACCCATTTCGACCGCAATCTCAATCATGCGCTTCCAGTTTTTCACGGCGGCCTGACGGCGTAGTTCATCCGGGCCGGACCAGCGATATACCACGATAAAAGAAGAGATCTCCACGCCCGTTGAGCGCAGCGCATTTTTGTATTCCGTCATGATCTCGCGGCTGGCTTTCGGGTGCTTATAAAAGGGATTAATCTGCGGATGCGGCGATTGTTCAATGTATTTATATCCCCAGTCGGCCACCTGATTGACCATGCGGGTGATGCCCATATCTTTAATCACATCCACATCAAAAGCGATTTTCATCTGTCTACTCCGGGGCGTTTAAGGTTGCTGTTCTTCATTAAAAACAACGCCGATCTGCTTTCTCACTTCGTCCATCGCGGCAAGCGTTACGATCGCGCTGTTGAGGGAATGGATCGGCGAATCAAATCGGTTTTGCCCAATACACCAGGCAAAGTGATTAATTTCATGACATAGCTGCACGTAACGGTTGTTCGGTTCTTGCCAGTGCAGGGTGCGTTGGCCATCGCTGGAGATCAGGCGAAAATTACCGGGCGCATAAAACTGACCGTCCAGCACCAGGCTGGCATCGCGACCGGCGATAACTGCGGAGCCGGGCGTGTTACTGAACAGTGTGGTGTGCAGGACTGAATGCATGCCATTTGCATGAGTAAAGAGCATTGAGGTCTGGCCATTTATCTCTGCCGTCGCATTCTGGCCTTTCGCCACAATCGTGTCTGGCGCGCCGCCCACTCCTACGCTGAAGCTCACCAGGTAACTGCCGAGATCCAGCAGTGGGCCGCCCGCCAGTTCGGCATTAAAAATTCGGTGATCTGTGCTAAAAAACTCACCGTGATCGGCGATCAGGCTGTGAATATCACCGAGCGCGCCATCCGCAAGTAACTGGCGAATGACATCGTATTTGGGTGTAAAATTGCACCACATTGCTTCTATGCACAGCACATTACGTGCGGTCGCCGCCTGCTGTAGCTGCTTCGCCTGTGCGGCATTCAGCGCCAGGGGCTTTTCAATCAGCAGATGTTTACCTGCTTCAATTACGCGCAGGCCATCGGGAAAATGACGATTATGTGGCGTAGCAATATACACCGCATCAATATCATCCCGCGCCAGCAATTCATTAATCCCCATGCAGGCATGACTAATTGACCATTTGCGGGCAAACGCCTGGGCTTTATCGCGGCTGCGTGATGAAACAGCGACCAGTTGCTGATCGGTATGATTTCGCAGCGCACTGGCAAAGTGATCGGCGATCCAGCCGGGACCAACAATGCCCCAGCGCAGCACCGGAACCTGTCTGGCATCAGGTAAGCGCGGAACAGGTAGTGTAGAGGGAAACATAACATCTCCATTTTATGTATTCGCAGAGAGGTGAAGCGCGCTGTCGGGCCAGGCCGCAACGCCCGGCAGGCTTTCACCGCAGCAAGCTGGTTGCCGTCCTCTCTACGGTCTTACTGATATAAATCCGGCACGCTTTGTCGATTGAAACGAAACCTTTCTAGCAAATGTTCGTTCTGTAATGAATGAAAAAAGGAATGAATATTTCATTTTGCGAGAGAGATCAACTTTATGAGATGTTTTCTATCAAAATGAGGATAGAAAATGACTTCAGCGGTGGGATAGTAAAATCCGAGTAAAGCAGCACAGCGTGCCAGGCAGCAGATTGCAGAACAGCAGATCAGGCAGGTGATTCAAAATTTCATTATTTGGGGTAAAGATTATGTCGAAAGTGACCATGACCGCCATTGCGCGCGAAGCAGGCGTAGGGGTGGCAACGGTGGACCGCGTACTTAACCGGCGAGCGCCGGTACGGAGCGTAACCGAACAGAAAGTGCTGACGGCAGCAAGTCGCCTGGGTTATCGGCTGGAACAATCACGCATTTTGTCTTCCAGCCAGCCGGTAATAGCGGCGCAATTGCGCATGGGCTTTATTTTATTATCGTCCCGCTATTCATTTTATCAACCGCTGGGTGAGGCGCTGCGCAAACAGGCAGAACCTTATCAACCGTCGGGAAGTGAAACGGAATTTTGCTGGCACGATATTAATGATGTCGAAGCCGTTGCGTCTTCACTGCGCAGTCTGGCGAAGCGTGTAGAGGTGATTGGCGTGGTAGCGCTGGATCATCCGCTTATCCGTCATGCAATACAGGATGTTTCGCGCCAGGGCGTGCGCGTCTATGCGCTGTTTTCTGACTTTTCACCATGCGGCCATGCAGGTTTTATTGGGCTTGATAATCAGAAAGCCGGTCGCACCGCTGCGTGGATGGCGCAACACCTGTTGCACAAGCTGGGCAGCATTGGCGTGTTGCTGGGTGATCACCGGTTTACCTGTCAGGAAAGTTGCGAAATTAGCTTCCGCTCTTACCTGCGTGAAGCGGGGATCAGCCAGCGGGTGCTGGAACCGCTGAAAACCCATGAATCCATTGACGGCGGGTATCAGGCAACCCAGCAGCTGCTGAACGATTACGATGATTTAGTCATGATTTACGCGCCGTGCGGCGGTATTGAGGGTGTGGTGCGCGCATTACGTCAGAGCGGACGGAAAGGGATTGCACTGCTGTGCCACGGCCCGATTCAGGGCGGTGAACTTGCATTAATTGATGGCACGATTACGTTAATGCTGCGGCATCGTATTGAGGAAATGGCGGCTGCGGTTGTTGAGCACTGTATCAGTCAACATTCAGGCGAAAACGTGCAATTTTTCAGAGTTACCCTACCGTTTGAAATGATGATTCGGGAAAACGTGTAAAATTAAATGGTTAAGTTAAATTTGATAGTAAATTATCAAAAAAAGGACGTTTTATAATGCGATCTCTATCAAAAAATAAAACTTTCATTGTTGCTTGATTTGAAACGTTTGTTTGATACTGTCGGCAACTCTCATAGCACGGACAGAAATCATGACGATGCATATTGCCAATGCGCCTTGCAGCTGGGGCGTTGATGATCCCAAAAATCCTTTCCTGCCACCGTGGCAGAGAGTCCTGAGTGAAGCGGCGCAAGCCGGTTATCAAAGCATTGAATTGGGTCCCTGGCATTACTTGCCAGTTGATCCCGCTGAACTCAGCAAACAACTAAATGATCATGGCCTGTCGCTGGTGGCGGGCACGATCTTTGACGATCTGGTGAGTGAAGCGAATTTCCCGGCAATAATTGAACTGACGCACCACATCTGCCGCAATCTGTCGAAAGTCCCCACTGCGGAGAAAACCCCTGGTAATGCATCTGCACCTTATCTGGTCATTATCGATTTTAGTCATCCCGAACGCGCCAGATATGCCGGGCAATCCGATAAAGCTCCGCGCCTTCCTGCCGACGACTGGCAGCGCATGATGCAGCACATCACAGCTTTGAGCGAGATTGCCTGGAAAGAGTACGGTGTGCGGCCGGTTATTCATCCGCATGCGGGGGGCTGTATTGAGTATGCCGACGAACTGGCGCAACTGGTGAAAGATATTCCGCATGACGTGGCGGGTTTATGCCTTGATACCGGCCATCTTTATTATTCCGGCATGGATCCGATCACCTACCTGCAGCGTTACTGGGATCGCATCGACTATCTGCATTTCAAAGATATTAACGATGCGGTGTGGCGTGACGTAACTGCACGCGGTCTCGACTTTTTTACTGCCTGCGCTGAAGGCGTAATGTGTCCGATTGGCAAAGGCGCTATCAATTATCCGGCGGTGCGCGCGTTCCTCACAGAGCGCAATTATAAAGGATGGATTACCATTGAGCAGGAGCGCGATCCGCGTAATGCCGACACCAGTCTGCGTGACGTCACGGCTAGCCTGCATTATCTCCAGTCAGTTGGATTCTGAGGTCAACACAATGATTAATGGCAAAAAAGCGATTGGACGCTCATTACGGTGGGGCATGGTTGGCGGCGGTGGCACCAGTCAGATTGGCTATATACATCGCTCGGCGGCTCTACGCGATGGTAATTTTTCTTTGTTAGCGGGCGCATTTGATATTGATGCACAACGTGGCCGTGATTTTGGCATGGCGCTCGGTGTGACAGCCGATCGCTGTTATCCCGATTACGAAACGATGTTCGCAACAGAAGCGGCACGTAATGACGGTATTGAAGTTGTATCGATCGCCACGCCAAACAATACGCATTTTGCGATTTGCCGTGCGGCTATCAACGCTGGCCTGCATGTGGTGTGTGAAAAGCCGCTCTGCTTCACCACTGCTGAGGCAGATGAACTGGAACAGTTATGTGCAGAAAAGAATAAAATTATCGGCGTTACCTATGGTTATGCCGGACACCAGCTTATTCATCAGGCACGCGCAATGATCGCCGCCGGAGAGCTGGGTGAGATCCGTATCATCAATATGCAGTTTGCTCACGGCTTCCATAACGAAGCGGTGGAATTGCAGAACGCAAGCACGAAATGGCGTGTCGATCCGCGCTTTGTTGGTCCGAGCTACGTGCTGGGAGATCTGGCTACGCATCCGCTGTTTATTGCTGAAACCATGGTGCCGAAACTGCAGATAAAACGCCTGCTTTGTTCACGTCAAAGTTTTATCCCGTCGCGCGCACCGCTGGAAGATAACGCCTTTGTGATGATGGAGTATGACAATGGTGCGGTGGGAACAATGTGGGCATCGGCGGTGAATGCGGGTTCGATGCACGGCCAGAAAATTCGCGTAGTGGGAGCAAAGGCCAGCCTGGAGTGGTGGGACGAACAGCCAAACCAGCTGCGTTATGAAATCCAGGGCGAGCCGGTGCGTATTCTGGAGCGCGGTATGGGGTATCTCAGCGAACGGGCGCTGGAGGATGATCGTATCGGGGGCGGGCACTCTGAAGGCTTATTTGAAGCCTGGTCGAATCTTTATCATCGCTTTGCACAGGCGATTGATGCGACCGATCGTGGCGACAGCGATTTCCTGGCCGATTTTTGGTATCCCGATGTACATGCTGGTTTGACGGGCGTGCGTTGGGTTGAGCAGTGCGTGAAGTCAGCGGATGCTGGCGCGGTATGGGTGGAATACTGAACCGGTGAAAGCCGTTCGCGACCAGAAAAGTAGCATCCGTCAACCGGCGGACCCACTGAATGTCTTATTCTACGCACCATATGGATGTGGCGCGAACGACAAGCCAGAGGCACAGAGACTTTTCATCTCTGTGCCGGTTAGCAAAACGCTAAATGTCAGAGTTAACTAAACGGGTCGCCTTTATATCTGCTTAATTCAGCGTCTCGCTCAAAAACCGAAGCCTTTCTGCTATTGCCTGATTAAACGTTGCACGTTGGGATATTGTTCAAAATTGCTGCGGAATGGATTGATGTCTAAACCCCCTCTGCGCGTATACCTCGCGAAAACGCTTAATTTTGTGGGAAGGCAGTAACGATTAATGTCGTTGAAAATTCGCTCAACGCATTGCTCATGAAACTCATTGTGCATCCTGAACGATATAATATAGCGAAGTAATTTTTCCTGATTAATCCTTTTACCTTCATAGGTAATGATCACACTTCCCCAGTCTGGCTGATTGGTGACCAGACAGTTAGACTTTAATAAATTGGAAGAGAGAGTTTCAGATACGTTTTCACTCGTGGTGGCATCGATAAGGTATTCCGGATTGAAGTCATAATTATCGATGCTGATGTCCAGATGATCGATGCAATATCCTGGCAGAGCGGTGATGGTCTGTGGGTAACAATCTGGCTCTGGAAAAACCTTTACATTCACTTCACCCTCTGCCGCCAGAGAAAGATCTTTTGCTAATATCGATACGACTTCGTCTGTCGAACTAAACCTCGATTGATTAAAACTATTGAGATAAAGCTTAAATGATTTTGATTCAATAATGTTGCTGCTTGTAGCAGGGACAAGAAATTCTGCAATCGCAACAACCGGTTTACCCTTATCGTTTAACCATGAGAGTTCGAATGCTGTCCATAAGTCGAAACCAGAAAACGGCAGCTCACTGGATTCAATATTGATTGAGCTTCGGTTGCGCGAACGAGGCAGTGCTTCAAGGAGTTCAGGCGTATACTGCTGTATATACTCTGTCGTATTACCCAGTAATGTGATTCCGTCTTTAATTGTCATAAGCATTCCTTTCTGTTTTCTGTATTAATATAACGGCTGAATAATTCACGTGTTGCATAGATAGGCCCAACACCGATAACGGCATAAATTAGCTTTATAATAAACTGAGAAACTATCATTGTTTTTATTACATCCATATTCAGGACATCATAAAACGCCAGAACACAAAATATAACGCTGTCAATGGCTGACGCCGTGACGGTACTGGTAATGACCCGAATAAACAGGTATCTGGAATTAGTGAGCTCTTTTATTTTGCATAATAAAAATGAGTTAATGTTTTCAGAAATTAGATAAGAAACCGACGATGCGAAAACTACAGAAATAATACTGTTAACGAAGGCGGTATAGGGTGCAGCCAGTTCCCATTCTGGTAATGCCGATATGATACTGGTAAACCATAAACAGGTAACGAAGAATATATTTGCTAAAAATGAGATGAAAATTGTCCTTCTGGCCATCTTCAGGCCATAAAATTCGTTGAGAATGTCCACAAGAATAAACGATATGGGGTAGAAAAATATTGCCGGGGGAATAATGAAATTGAATACTGGCAGATGCACAGGTTTTACACCGCTAACGGTACAAAGAATGTAGACAACGGTTAACAGCAGGCTAATGATTAAGTAGGCATACCAGGAACGTTCATGCCTGTCGCCTAATTCATAGGACGTCACGGTGTCTGTTTCATTATACAGACGACGGTAAAGCGCTTTAAGTTCATTCCTGTTAAAGTCTTCGGTTATTGCGCTGCTTTCCAGCTCCGGCAGCCCAATATTAATAGATTTCCCCGTTGCAATAACCATTACATTAGCTGTTATCGTATCCGAGCGTTCGAATCCGGTCAGTTTGTATTTTTTATTGGCGTGCATATACTCTTCTTCCTTAAATTTTGCTGGGTTTTTATATAACCCTCTCCTCAACTACTGTCCCGATTAATAATTCACCCGCTAATGTCATATAACTAACTGAATCACTGTTAAGTCTGAAAAAGAAACCTTTTTCTTCTGAGAAGAACAGAGCCAGTTGTTTTTTCTTTGGTGGTGTCTTTCGCTTTATAATTAACATATCCCCAACGCGGAACGTATTGCCAATGTTCTTTTCTACACGTAAAGCGATTACGTTTGATACTTCGCCAAAATACCAGGTGAGAGGATATTGCGTAACGAGGTATCCGATCCTGTTTTCCAGACGGGATATGAACTCAGTTTGTGGCACGACAGGAATAGCAGCCGGATTTTTATCGCCTTCTGGCGATAAGGTTTTTTCAATGAGCTCAATATGTCGGAGATCACTGTTTTCGATTATTTCACATGAAACACCAAAAAAATCTGCGATTCGGATAATGGTTGAATGCTGAACGTTACTGACCTTACCTTCCAGAATTTTATATAACGTTGCACGCGTCACGCCTGTGCGGTTGGCGAAGGAAGCCTTCGTCTCGCCGCGGCTTTTTATCAGATATTCTATATTGTTTATTATATTTTCTTTTCTTTGTAAGCCAGAAATTTTCATCAAGACCGTCCTTGTCGTGAGTGCCCACCCAAAACGCATAACTAATGTTTAACATTCTCCTTTATAGTGTGTTTCAGAAGGTAACATAAAAAGTGGCGTATGACATTGTTTTCTGCAAGGTTATTCATTAGGATTTTAATTAAATAAAATCAAAAAGTTAAATAAAATCACCCAACAAAAAATACACTTTTATTGTCATTTTGAATGCTTTTTTGTTGACTTTGTGGAGGGGCAAAGATAATTTTAATGTATTAAAAGTAAACAAAAAAAGAAGAATCCCTTAATTATATGTATGTCTTATAACAACATCAGGGAATTAATGGTGCGAATTATCTTATTAAGCGAAGCATAATTTATTATGGAGATTAAGGAATGGAATCGAATCATTTTTTATCAGACTGGCACAGAGAGGATATTCTTGCCGCAGTCAGAAAAAAGAAGAAATCACTTGCTGCTCTGTCAAGAGAGCATGGCCTTTCATCAGGAACCTTAAGTAACGCGCTTATAAGACCCTGGCCGCGTGGCGAGGAAATTATTGCCAGTGCTATTGGCCTGCCGCCTGAAGAAATATGGCCAAGCCGATACCGCTCAAAAAGATACCGGGCCCGTAAGCGAAATACTATCAGCCCTGACATCTTTGCTGTTTAAGGTCTGATATATCAACAGGAGCAGTGAAGGCTATATATAACATGGCAATACCGGGGAATTCATCGAATAATAAAAACTATTGGCATCCAGGCGAGCAACCCGCTCATAGTGGGGATATTCGGATGTAATGATACAGTCGATACTCAGCGAATTTTCCTGACAACAACCCTTCTTTATTCCTGGCGAGCAGGTTTAGCGATTCTACATTGAGGCCAGAGGGGAGTAGTATGACTAACGTTTTGCGAGTGCTGATTAATTGCGGCATCTCCTGCTGACGGTTGTTTTGCATTGCTAGTGTGCTTCTGAGAGAATTTTCCGCTACCAGGAAGAAAAGCCTATACATCATTACTTAACGTGCTTTAATTCAGAAAAACGTTCATATCTGCAATGACATGCGGAATCGTTAATTCTAACATTAAAATCGGTGCTATCGCTCCTGCCAGGTGTTTTATCTCTCATCTCAAATAGTTTTTGAATTACAGGCGTTATGAGAACATTGTAATAAATCCTTTCAAAATATTTCAACTGACGCAGCCGGAAAGAGAATGGTTGACTTGAAATAGAAAACAGTCTGCTGAAATTATCGCTTGTTTTAAGATAAATAAATCATTGTGTTTAACAATAACGAATATCCAAAGTGCCGAATAGAGAGTATTATTAATTTAATACAGATCAGCCTGTCTGTGCATTACAGAGTTAATACATGGATTAGAAAGCATCTTTCTGTCAGTGACAGGAGTAGCGGCGATAAACGCGCAATAGAGAAATTTCTATGGATGATGTTAAATTATTACGTTGGATTGAGGTAGCATTCTCTGCTCCAAAAAGAATTATCTTAAATTTATAGTGAAACTTTTTATTTATATTTATTACATTAAAGTGACTGGTTAATTAAGGGGTAACTAACCAGTCACTGCATTGAGTTACATTAACCCGTGTCGTTGAGAGTGAAATATACGGCTCGCAGTCAGATGTTTTTACCCTGATAGCAAGGAAATCCCGTCACCTGCCGAGTTCTGTTAGATCTAAGCTTATCCATAATATTGCATCATATAGAGGCAGTCAGCACGCATTGTTGATGCCGCGTGCAAAGATGTCGATTATTTTAGCGCGTTATTGCTGAATGGTTAATAACTTCTAATGGCCAGGTCACATTTGGCGTGACTCTTATAAAATCGTCACGTCCTGACGAAAGGCTCATGCCGTTTCTAATAAACTTATCAAGATAAGGTAGGAATAAAAATAAAAATTATTTTATGGCGCTAATCATCTGCGTTCAATTAAGTTAATCGAACACATAAACAGAAGAGTTGAGCGAGGCTGTATGGCAACCGGGTATCGCCTCGTTATTGTAAGCGTTCCCTTGATTGTTAATGATAAGAAAGACCACGCCGAATTCAGCTCCCAGTGAGAGAAATAACTTGCCGTAATAATGCATTTCTCTGGAGTAGATGAACGTTTACCTGGGTGAGTTTCAAGTGAGTATTATTAGCCATCGTGCACGGAAAAATATTGCTTGTATTGTACTATTTCATTATGTTTTTACGCTTTTGGTTTTACTTTTCCCTGCTGGACTCAAAGCTGCTCATCAACCAGTAAAAAAAACGGTCGACTCTATCAGCTATGTTCTCTATCAGAAGCCAGCCAGCAAAAGCTGGCAGAACGTCCGTAATGAACTGTCGCTGCAAATAAGCGATATCGAACGCTGGCAACGGGTGCTGGCACAGCAATATGGTCTGTACTTCCAGTCATCATCCCTGTTACCCGCAGATGCACGCTTAGCGCAGGTTTACCCGCGCGTAACTCTGGCGGCCATCGCTGAGCGGGAGAGCCTGAGCGATTTTGCCTGGCGTTACAGGCTTTCGCTTGAGCAATTAATTAATCTCAATCGCCATGTAAAAAGCCCCTCACAGCTTGCGGATTTGTCGGGGCAGTGGGTGATTGTGCCTGATGAAAGACGTACGTCTGACACCGGAACCTCTGAGGGATCGGAAAAGCTACGCGATATTCTGGGATCGTTCTGGCAGTCAGCACAGAGCAATGGTGCCATCAGCAGCGCACGTACTCAGGCGCAGAATGCCGCCAGCGCATTCCTGACCACCGAAGTGGAAAACTGGCTTAATCAATCGGGTTCGCGTTCGCGCGTTAGCGCTGGCTTCGATCTGACCAAAGGCAGCAGTGCTGATTTTGGCCTGGACTATTTATATCCTTTTTTTAACGGGCAGCAGGATACGCTGTTTGTTCAGTTAAATGGCCACCGCTGGAACGCGCGTAATACCCTCAATGCCGGCATTGGCTGGCGTCATAATTTTAATCCCCAGCTAGTGGGCGGTGCCAACGCCTTTTACGATCAGGACATCACCCGCCATCACAGCCGGTTAGGGATGGGACTTGAGCTATGGAGCGAACGCCTGCACGGGGCAGTAAACTATTATCTGCCGCTTAGCGACTGGAAACGCTCTGATGCTCCGTTTCTGGAGGACAAAGCGCATTACAACCTTTATGAGCGTGCGGCGCGCGGCTGGGATCTGAATGTTGAAGCCGTGCTGTCAAAAAATCTCTCAGCCCGAACAACGTTTTTCCAGTGGTTCGGCGACAAGGTCGATGTGAACGGCAATCGCAGTGAAGCGAGTAAAAATCCTCATGGTCTGAATCTGGGCGTTAAATGGCTGCCCGTGCCGCTGGTGGCGCTGCATGCAGAACAGCAGTTGATCACTGGCCAACGCAACGACTTTAACCTGGGCCTGGATTTGGTCTGGGAATTTGGTCGCACCCTGTCGGAAATGCTCGATAGCAGTCATTCGCAAGCGATGTCCTCACAGACGTTGTCACGTACCGATTTCGTTCAGCGAAACAATAATATTGTGCTGGCTTATAAAGAGCAGCAGAAGACATGGAATATCTGGTTTGACCCTGCTGAACTTTCTGCCAAAGCGGGAAGTGCAGCTTTTATTAATCAGGTTCGGGGAGGCGGCAATGCGCATATCGTCTATCGCTCTCTACGTCCGGATATCGCCACCGTTGAGAGTAGCAGCGGCCGCGTCACGCCGCTGCGAACCGGTGAAACTACAGTTTATGCCGAACTGTACGCTTCAATGAAAGACGTTCGCCCTTCGGCCACTGCGCAATATCGCCTGAGCGTGCTGCCGGGCGACTTCGCGCCATCTGTTAGCGAGGTTGCCATTGAAGGCGAAGCGCGGATTGGCAACACCCTGACCGGCCATTATCGCTACCACTCGAATCAGGGTGAAGAAGAGGCTGAAGGTGGTTCATTGCAGCAGTGGTTCCATACCGACAACTTGTCTCAGCCGCTGGCGCGGGGTGCGTATTATCAGGTAACGGCTGATGATCTGGATAAGACAATCCTGTTTCGGGTTACCCCCGTTAATAAGAATCAGCAACATGGCGAGCCTGGAACATCGCAGATCGCCGGTCCCGCTCAGCAACTGGTGGATCTGCGGCTCAGCAAGCTTGAAGGCGGCGTGCAAATCGATGAAACAACGATCAAACTTGGTGTGACCGAAAGTGTAACTGTGAAACTCAGCGTGCGAGCCATAGATGAAAAAGGTAATCCGCTTGCTGAACGACCGGTGTGGTGGTCCTATCAGGGCGTACTGGGGCAGCTCAGCACGGCCCAAAGTCTCACTGATTCGCAGGGAAATACTGAGGTCGTTCTGGAAAATGTCAGCGGCCCTGCTGAAGACACGATTTTCGCCTCATTATTAGCACCCAAAATGGTACTGGCAGCAGACAAGGATGCTGGGCAGACGATGCCTAAACAACTTAAGTTAAAACTGAAAGTGATGATTGTGCATCCCAGCATTCAGCTGAAAGCGCAGGACGCGTCGCTGGTTGTTCCTGGCGATACCCCTGTTACCTTCACGGCAATATTGAGTGAAACGCACGGTTTAGGTATAGCAGAGCGTCAAATCCGCTGGCTGAGCAATGGTGCAGAATTCGGCACATCTATGACCGACAGCGATGGAAAAAGTGACATGCGCTTACCTGTTCCAACACACTATGGCGACGGGACATGGCGTGTTGAAGCGCAGCTGCCAGATGAAGGGCGTCTTGCGGAGTTCGCTGTGCCTTTACATAAAAAAGAGGCTCCACCGCTTTCAGCCAGCGATATTACGGTAACCTACAGCCCGGAACCACAAAGTAAAACGTTGATGCCAGAGGGCGGCAACGGAGGCCAAATGATCTTCAGGTCTTCGGACAGCGAGGTCGCGACGGTAGATGCAAAAGGTGTGATGACTTTCCACAATGCCGGTAAAACTACCGTAACTGTTAGCCAGACTGCCACCGAATCCCTAGTAAGCCCAGCGGATCTGCAGATCAACGTTGAGGTGCAACCGGCATCACCTGAAGTCAATGTTACCCTTCTGCCCACCATGCTGGCGGGCGCTACACAGCAGTTGGACGTGAAAAGCGACAGCGACGGTAGCGTAACGTGGCGCATTGACGCCGGTAAAGATTTGGCAACGATTAATAAAAATGGTCTGTTGTCTGCCACGAAATCAGGAAAAGTTAGCGTTAGCTGGTTGCTGCAGGCAACGCGTAATTACCTGGCGGCGACTCGCACCTGGACGGTGACGGTAAATAAAAATGCAGCTGGCGCACTGATAGCAGATCCAGTTTCCGTGACTTACGGCGACGCGGCCAGACGCCTGATGGTGAGCGGCGGCAACGGCGGTGTGATGCGCTTCACCACTGCTGACAGCGGGGTGGTGACGGTGGATGACAGCGGGATGCTGACCTTGCGTAACGCCGGTAAAACCACCGTGACCGTCAGCCAGGCGGCCACGGACGCAGCTGAGGCCCCGGCCGATTTGCCGGTCAGTATCGAGGTACGCCGGAAAGTCCCTGCGTTCAGCGTCACCCTCAGCGAGCATATGCAGGCAGGTGCCGCGCAGCAGCTGAAGGTCACCAGCGACAGCGACGGCCAGACGCGCTGGAGCATTAATGAGGGTAAGGATGTTGCATCCGTTGATGCAAACGGCCTGCTGACGGCCCACAGGGCAGGTCAGGTCAGCGTGACCTGGACGCAGCAGGCGACGGATAACTACGTCAGTGCGGCGAAAACCTGGGCGGTGACGGTAAATAAAAATGCAGCTGGCGCACTGACAGCAGAGCCAGTTTCCGTGACTTACGGCGATGCGGCCAGACGCCTGATGGTGAGCGGGGGCAACGGCGGTGTGATGCGCTTCACCACTGCTGACAGCGGGGTGGTGACGGTGGATGACAGCGGGATGCTGACCTTCCGTAACGCCGGTAAAACCACCGTGACCGTCAGTCAGGCGGCCACGGACGTGGCTGAGGCGCCGGCTGATCTGGTGATCAGTGTGGAGGTAGCTAAAGCACAACCTACTCTGAAAGTGGGCTCCCAGGAAACCATGCCGGTCGGCGCCACGCAGCAGCTGAAAGTAATCAGTGACAGCGATGGCGATGTCACTATGAGTATTAGTGCCGGTGCGGATTTAGCAATTGTCGATGCCGGCGGTCTGCTGACGGCGGTTAAAGCCGGTAAAATAACCATTGACGGAGCTTTACATGGCACCCGCAACTATGAAATGAGGTTTTTCTCCTTCACGATCGGCATTTACAAAAATGCGTCTGGCCCCTTAACGGCAGAGGCGGTCAAAGCCACTTACGGCGACGCGGCCAGACGTCTGGTGGTGAGCGGGGGCAACGGCGGCGCGATGCGCTTCTCCTCTGCCGACAGAGGGGTGGTGACGGTGGATGATGACGGGGTGCTGACCTTCCACAACGTCGGTAAAACCACGGTGACGGTGAAGCAGGCCGCCACGGACACCCACGCCAGTTCTTCTGATTTGGTGATCAGTGTGGAGGTACGCCGGCGTACGGCGGCGGCGTTAAAGGCATCCGGGATGATAGTCACTTACGGCAACGCGGCCAGACGCCTGGTGGTGAGCGGGGGCAATGGCGGCGCGATGCGCTTCACCTCTGCTGACAGCGGGGTGGTGACGGTGGATGACAGCGGGATGCTGACGTTCCGTAACGCCGGTAAAACCACGGTAACCGTCAGCCAGGCGGCGACAGACTCGGCTGAGGCGCCGGCTGATTTGCCGCTCAGCATACATGTCTTGCTCAAAGCCCCGCCTGTTCCTGCTCCGCAGGAAGGAGATATGTTGTTAGGGAATACTTTTAAAGTAACTCTGGCAGGGTTGGGGCTGGCAAATGATGATATTGATGTGACATGGATGACAGACAAAGGTTATAGCTGGTACGGCAATTCAGAACTCAGAAATGGTGTCGCAAGCTTCCGGGCATGGGACAAGCAGCTTGTTGGTGCAAAGTTGTATGTCACGATAGCCAGTAAAAAGAACCCGACACTGAGTACCACCTCACCGTTTACTACAGCCATTAAACCTGTTATCTGGCATATCGCTCAGATAAAACATTATTACTATCTCAAGCCAGGAAGTGGCTGGGTATATGAACCTCAAGTTTATGTTGTTAATAACAGAAATATGCCAGTCGAGGGTGTAGAGGTTTGCTTCGAGGCTACAGGTTTTGGCGGTGAGAGTTGGAAGCGTGTAACTGGACAAGATGGAACGACACCAGGCATACGGGCGCCAACTAGCAGCGCATATTTCAAAGCCTGGATTTGTAAGTCCAGTATAAGACCAGGTAGCAGTGCCTATATGGGCGGTGGTAATAAAAGCTGGTATGACGCATTTCCCGATTGGCAGACAGAGGTGCCAGCTGATTAATATTTATGCTTCATGGTCAGGTGATTGAATCGCCTCTTTTTAGTGTACCTGACCATGGACGGTAACACGATCTGTCCCTGTGATGGCGGGGAGTTGCATATGTTTATGTATATAAATTCCTGAGCCTGTACACGAGATTTTGTAATTGCCTGGTTTTGATAAGTTCAATCCAGCATCAAAAGCAGGTTAATTTATGGACGAAAAACAGTTGCAGGCTCTGGCTAATGAACTGGCCAAAATTCTCGAAACCCCTGACGATCTCAGCCAGTTTTTTCGTCCCATGGCAACGCCACGTAGCGCGTTCTCCGCAAGGTTGTTGTCGATTTCGGCCCAGCCCAGCTGTTGCTGCAGTGCTGGTTCAGCGCGTCCCACTGCTTCAGCAGGTATGTAAACGCCTTCGCGGTATCTGTAGAGCGCTTTACCGAGATTGCCTTTAAGGATTTTGTATCTGTACTCCAGGATCCATACGAGATGATACTGACAGCGACAGAATACGTGGGAAGCGGATTCATATCTGCTCATGCTATTTACCCCCCTGATTTGCTGGTAACAAACCGAGACAGTATTTAGCATGAGCATTCTACGGGCAAAGCCCCACATGAACGATCACCACCTCCATGGGAGATGGTTTAAGATTGATAACGAAAAAAGGGTATCAGCGTGAACTGATACCCTTTCATGAAGATTTTTATGTTCAATCCTGGATGATGCACCTTCAAATGCAGTCACCGTTGCTTTGAACACCCTCTTCGTTTAGACACCCGTTAGAGATCTCACTGCTAACCAGTGTGCTTCGATGTATGGTGCCCGAACCCGGAATCGAACCAGGGACACGGGGATTTTCAATCCCCTGCTCTACCGACTGAGCTATTCGGGCAACGGGGCGCATTAAACCGTAAAGGCTGCGGGTCGTCAACGGCTTTCATGAAAAAAACTGGGGAAACGTGACTGATTGCCTGAATTTCAGGCAAAGGTGATGAAACATCAGGCTAACGCGCCATTTTTACGACACAGCGCGATACTTAAAACATCTTCCGCCAGGCTTTTCGCGATATTCACATCCTGCACATGGCGCTTCACCAACAGCTTGCTCAGGCAGCCTTCAAGGATCAGCTCCATCTGGTCTGCAACCATGCTCGGGTTATCTAACGCCAGCGCCACTAAAACATCATGGGTGAACTGCCATGAAGCACGTTTCTGCTGCTCTGCCAGCTGGTGTATTGGCTGATCGGATTGTGGATAGAAACTACAGGCGGCAATAAACAGGCAGCCGGGAAAACGTCCAATACTGACTTGTTCGCTCAATACCTGATAACGTGCCATCAGTTTTTGTTCGTGGCTCAGCGCATCATCTGACAAAATTTGTTGCCGCCAGGTATCAATTTGCTGGCCGTGATAGCGCAACGCATCGTATAACAGGGCGTCACGATCGGGCCAGAACCGCTGCAGTTGTTCAACGGAAAACGTACTATCGTCCGCCAGTTGTTGTAGTGATGTGGTAGCAGCAAGGCCGTTTTGTTCAAGCACGTTCAGCGCATGCTCGAGTATTTGTTCACGTTGCAAGTGATTCTCCTCTGATCTGCGAGCCCGTAGTGATGCGCGGGCGGTGTCCTGACACCAGTTTTGTTTACGGGTCGAGTTTCTGCAAATGCGCACGGAAGTCAGCAGCATTGAGAAATCCCGTGATACGCGAGTTGGGAATTTCTTTCCCTTTCGCGTCGAAGAACAGAATGGTTGGCAAGCCCAGCACCTGAAGATGCTGCAATAATGCGTTATCGCTGGGGCTGTTAGCGGTGACATTAGCTTGCAGCAACTGCACCTTGCTCAGTGCATCGCGTATCGATGGATCGCTAAACGTATATTTTTCGAATTCTTTACAGGCCACGCACCAGTCGGCATAAAGATCGACCATAGTGATGCGGTTTTGCGCCTGTTGTAAAGCCGTGTCGAGCTGGGAAGCTGAGTGAACCGGCGTAAAAGGTAGACGCGTGATGCTTTGTTGCGAAGTATTGCTCGCGAAAGCCCAATCCTGCAAAGGACGCGCACTGATTAAGGCTGCGGCAAGCATCAGGATCTGTACTACTCGCCATTTGCCACTTCCGTTGCGCAGGCTAACGCTAAATGCCCATGCGAAAAAGGCTACGCCAAGTATGCTCCACAGGCGTAATCCCCAGACGTCACCCACTATCCGTTCCAGCAAAAACACTGGCAAAGCCAGGATAACAAAACCAAATCCTTCTTTAACCGTTTGCATCCACGGGCCGCTCTTCGGCAGCAACTTATTGCCAAACATGGTTACCGCAATTAACGGCAAACCCATGCCAACCGCATACAGCCACAACGTTCCGGCGCCGGCCCAGGGATTTCCATTTTGCGCAATATAAAGAAGGATGGCGCTGAGCGGCGCGGTAGTGCAGGGCGAGCAAATCAATCCTGCCAGCGCGCCCATCAGGAACACGCCAGTTAACGCGCCGCCCTGCTGACGATTGCTCCATAGCGTCAGCCGCGTTTGCAAACTTGCCGGTAGCTGCAAAGAAAACAGGCCAAACATCGACAGCGCCAGAATGATGAACAGCCCTGATAATCCCATCAACACATAAGGATGCTGTAACGCGGCCTGGAAGCGTAATCCGGCCGCCGCTACGATCACACCCAGCAGCGTATAAGTCAGTGCCATACCTTGCACGTACACCATTGCCAGGGCGAACAATCGACCCAGCGAATAGTTGCGTTGACTACCCAGGATGATCCCCGAAATCAGCGGGTACATTGGCAGCACACAAGGTGTAAACGCCACGCCAATCCCAATCAACAAAGCCCACAGGGGTGAAAACGGCAGCGGGCTGGCGAGAGCTGGTTGCGCACTGACATGGGGCAGTGCGCTGTTAGCCGCAACCGCACTTAACGGAACAGTACGCGTTTCTGGTGGATAACAGAAACCGGCGGCCGCGCAGCCCTGATACGTAACACTGACAGTTGCCCCCTGTGTGGCCTGATGCAGCATGATCGGCACCGTTACGTCCGTTGGATAGATCTCGCTTTTTCCATAGAACTCATCTTTATGCGGCTGTCCAGGCGGCAAATTCAGCGGTGCGATCCGTGCTTTTTGTGGCGTGACGTGAATTTGCTGGCGATAAAGATAATAGCCAGATTTTACCTTCCAGCTCAGCGTGAGCTGTGAGCCTTGCTGATTGAAATCAAAAGAGAATGCCTGATCGACCGGCACAAAACGGCTGGTGCTGTTTGGAGAAAAAAGCGAAGCCTGCGCCTGCAGGCAGATAAGCAATGCGAAACACAGCGCTATTAGGCGAGAGATGCGTGCAGTCATGACAAGTATTCACTGTCTCCATGTTGAACCGGCAGCGCCAGCAGTTCGGGCACATCGTAAGGATGCGCGCGCTTAAGCAGATCCATCAGTGCTTGCTGGTGAGCGCTGTCGCACTTCAGCAGCATCTGCACTTCATTCGTCTGTTCGGGCTTGCCCTGCCAGATGTAGTAAGAGGTCGCGCCAGGAAGCAGCGTAACGCAGGCCGCCAGTTTGGCAGTCAACGCCTGTTGTGCAAGCTGTTGCGCACAAGGCTGATCGGGGGCGGTGCAAAGGATTACGACAGCATTCATCACGCGGCTCCTGAATAAAAGAGCGCCGATAATAGCACGCTCAGCGGGCGACAAGGTTTACAGGTTGTAACGGTGCTATAAAACAAGCCCGCCAAATATAAAGCCGAACAGGACGGAAAGCGCAATGGCAACCACGCCGGGAATAATAAAGGAGTGATTAAACACATACTTGCCAATGCGGGTGGAACCGGTGTCGTCCATTTCGACCGCGGCCAACAAAGTAGGATAGGTCGGTAAAACAAACAGGGCCGAAACGGCGGCGAATGAAGCAATAGCCGTGAGCGGCGAAACCCCGAGCAGTAGCGCGGCGGGCATCAAGGCTTTGGTGGTGGCTGCCTGTGAATAAAGTAGCGTCGCGGCAAAAAACAGCACCAGCGCCAGTAACCACGGGTAGGTTTGCAGCATATTGCCTGCTACTGCCTGAATATCGTTAAGGTGTGTTTTAACAAAAGTGTCACCCAGCCAGGCGACGCCCATCACGCAGATACAGGCGCTCATACCGGATTTAAACGTGCTGGCACTGAGGATTTCACCGCTATCCACTTTGCAGGTTAAGCTGATTAGTGTCGCGATGGTCAGCATAAACACCACAATGGCTTCGTTACGCGGCAACACAGGACTGACGATTAGGCCGACGCTTTCGCTCGTGGCAGTGGCGTAGAAAACCACGGCCACAATGCCGATCAAAAACAACAGAACCGATTTTTTCGCGCCAGGCTTTGCGGTGAATACGCTGGTGCCACGCAGACTCACTTCTCCCTTGGCTAAACGTGCCTGATAAACTTCATCATCTTTCAGCTCTTTTCCGAGGAAATTGGTGAGCAGGGCGGCGAGAAAAATACCAACCATCGTGGAAGGAATCGCCACCGCCAGCAGCGCGATATAACTGACGCCGCGCGGCTCAAGCAGCGTAGCGAAAAATACCACCGCAGCGGAGATCGGCGAAGCCGTAATGGCAATTTGCGACGCCACCACAGCAATGGATAGCGGCCGGGAAGGGCGCACGCCTTGCTCTTTGGCAACTTCGGCTATCACGGGCAGCGTAGAGAACGCGGTATGGCCGGTGCCTGCCAACAGCGTCATCACGTAAGTGACCAGCGGCGCGAGAAAGGTGACATAGCGAGGATGGCGGCGCAGCAGGCGCTCGGCAAGATTGACCAGATAGTCCATGCCGCCCGCCACCTGCATAGCCGCAATCGCGGCTATGACCGCCATGATAATTTCAATGACGTCAAAGGGGATCACGCCGGGCTTCATGCCGCAAAATAACGTCAGGATCAATACGCCTGAGCCACCGGCGAAACCAATGCCAATGCCGCCCAAACGCGCGCCTAACCAGATTGCCAGTAAAACTATGAACAGTTCAAAGAATATCATCCTGTCACTCCCCAGGGGCGATCTGCTAAAAATGGCGTGTAGCCTGGCAAAAAAAAAGGCACGCCACGTTGATCGCGATGTGCCTTCAAGGAAAATTTTACGCTTTACTTTTACTGCTCGTTTTCGTCGGTATAGCGCTTAGCTTTGTAAACCGGGTACATCAGATTCTGTACCGAGAAAATATCGTCCAGCTCACTTTCAGTCAGCAGGCCGCGTTCCAGCACCACTTCACGCACGCTTTTTCCGGTTTCTGCACAGATTTTCCCAACGATGTCGCCGTTGTGATGGCCGATATACGGATTAAGGTAAGTCACAATACCAATAGAATTGAATACGTATGCTTCGCACACTGCTTTGTTGGCGGTGATCCCCTTAATGCACTTTTCCAGCAGGTTATAACAGGCGTTGGTCAGGATGCTGACGGATTCGAACAGCGCCTGACCAATCACCGGCTCCATCACATTCAGCTGTAGCTGACCTGCTTCTGACGCCATGGTGACAGTGGTATCGTTACCGATTACTTTGAAGCACACCTGATTCACCACTTCCGGTACGACAGGGTTGACTTTAGCTGGCATGATCGACGAACCCGCTTGCAGTTCCGGTAGGTTAATTTCGTTTAGTCCTGCCCGTGGGCCGGATGAAAGCAGGCGCAGGTCATTACAAATTTTGGACAACTTAACCGCCAGACGTTTAAGCGAAGAGTGCACCATAACGTAAGCGCCGCAGTCGGAGGTGGCTTCAATCAAATCTTCAGCTGGCACGACGGGCAGCTTACTGACCTCCGCCAAATGCTGCACAGCCAGATGCTGATAACCGTCCGGCGTATTCAGGCGTGTTCCTATGGCCGTCGCCCCGAGGTTGACTTCCAGCAGCAATTCAGCCGTGCGCAAAATGCTTTTGGTCTCTTCATTTAACAGCACGCTAAAGGCATGGAATTCCTGACCGAGCGTCATTGGTACGGCATCTTGCAACTGAGTGCGACCCATCTTCAGGATAGTCTGGAACTCATCAGCCTTATGCTGAAAACCTTCGCTTAGCTGGTTGATGCCGTCGAGCAGCTTCAGGATTGAACTGTAAACCGCGATGCGGAAACCGGTTGGATAGGCATCATTGGTTGACTGGCATTTATTCACGTGATCGTTGGGATTCAGATACTGGTATTCGCCTTTTTGATGTCCCATCAATTCCAGGCCGATATTCGCCAGCACTTCATTGGTGTTCATGTTCACCGAGGTGCCAGCACCGCCCTGATAGACGTCAACCGGGAACTGATCCATGCAACGACCGTTATTCAGGACTTCATCGCAAGCCTGAATGATGGTATCAGCAATATTGCGCGGAATGGTTTTTAGCGTTTTATTGGCCATTGCTGCCGCTTTCTTTACCATCACCATGCCGCGAACGAACTCAGGAATATCGCTGATTCTGCTGCTGCTAATAGAGAAATTTTCAATCGCACGCAGAGTATGAACGCCATAATAGGCGTCTGCTGGCACTTCGCGCATACCTAACAGGTCTTCTTCGATACGAATGTTGTCCGCCATGATAACCTTCTTATTGTTGTCGCTATGAATTGCCGCTAACTAACACAGGAGATGTGATTTATTTTGTCGTGGAATGCCAGAACCGATATTTTATCCGTATTCGGGCGAGTGAGCACGATCATATTCTGATGCGTCAGCAAAGCGTGAATGCAGATCGCCTTACCGATGGCCCCAGCTTAACGATATGCGATGTTGGTCACAAAATTAACGCCAGCATGAAAATTTGGCGGGATCGGTTGAAATTGTAGCGGCAGGTGCCCATCTCTTTTTTATACCATCATTTTGATGAAGGTTTTTTGCTGCCTGGTATGATGCCGGGCGGCCACAACTTACAGGAGTACCCGGTGCGCTGGTTACCGTTAGTGATCTTATTCGTTTTGGCCTGGGTTGAAATATCGCTATTTATCCAGGTTGCGCACGTCATTGGTGTGCTATTCACCTTGTTACTGGTGATTTTTACTTCCTGCGTTGGTGTGTCGCTGGTGAAAAATCAGGGCATGAAGAATTTCATGATGATGCAGGAGAAACTGGCGCGTAATGAAAGCCCAGCCAGGGAGATGATTAAAAGCGTTTCGCTGATCATCTCTGGTTTCTTGCTGTTACTCCCCGGTTTTTTAACGGACTTTCTTGGTTTGCTGTTGCTGTTGCCACCAGTGCAGAAGCATTTGACGCTTAAACTGATGCCCCACCTGCGCGTCTGGCGTGGGCCGGGTGCGAGACCCGATAGTGGTTACACTATGGATGGCGAATTTGAGCGCAAGAATAGTGACGGGATAGAGTACAAAGACGATCCCAACGATCGTGAATAGATGAAACGGTAAAAACGCGACAGAGATGTCGCGTTTTTTGTTTATCCAGCCCACATTTGCGTGTGAACAGGGCGTGAATTGGATGAAAAGTGACCAGCTATCACATTTAAGTAAAAAATTTGTCGTTTGGGCACTTGAAAGCCTCCGAGCCCGCCCCTACCTCTCTCGTCACAAGCCGGTAGCCATGCAGCCCGGCGTTCAACCCCAAAATGAATGATTGGACTTCTCAAAGGAGAGCTATCAAATGAAAATTCGTCCATTGCACGATCGCGTTATCGTCAAGCGTAAAGAAGTTGAATCCAAATCAGCTGGCGGCATCGTTCTGACCGGCTCAGCAGCGGCAAAATCGACGCGTGCTGAAGTGCTGGCAGTCGGCAATGGCCGTATCCTGGAAAGCGGCGAAGTTAAGCCACTGGACGTGAAAGTGGGTGACGTAGTCATTTTTAACGAAGGTTACGGCGCAAAAACCGAGAAAATCGACAATGAAGAAGTGCTGATTATCTCTGAGAGCGACATTCTGGCAATTGTTGAGGCGTAATCTTTACGCGTAATTCACTGAACGAAACGAATTTAAGGGATATTTGAAATGGCAGCTAAAGACGTAAAATTCGGTAATGACGCACGCGTAAAAATGCTGCGTGGCGTAAACGTACTGGCAGATGCAGTAAAAGTTACCTTGGGTCCAAAAGGCCGTAATGTCGTGCTGGACAAATCTTTTGGTGCACCTTCTATCACGAAAGATGGTGTTTCTGTTGCGCGTGAAATTGAGCTGGAAGACAAGTTCGAAAACATGGGCGCGCAGATGGTGAAAGAAGTGGCCTCTAAAGCGAATGACGCGGCAGGCGACGGCACCACCACCGCAACTGTACTGGCTCAGTCTATTGTAAACGAAGGCCTGAAAGCGGTAGCTGCGGGCATGAACCCAATGGATCTGAAGCGCGGCATCGACAAAGCGGTTACCGCAGCTGTTGAGCAGCTGAAAACGCTGTCTGTACCTTGCTCTGATTCAAAAGCAATCGCGCAGGTAGGGACTATTTCTGCTAACTCTGATGAAAGCGTTGGTACCCTGATCGCTCAGGCGATGGAAAAAGTGGGTAAAGAAGGCGTCATCACCGTTGAAGAAGGCACCGGTCTGCAAGACGAGCTGGATGTGGTTGAAGGTATGCAGTTTGACCGCGGTTACCTCTCTCCGTACTTCATTAACAAGCCAGAAACGGGTGCAATTGAGCTGGAAAGCCCATTCATTCTGTTAGCTGACAAAAAAATCTCTAACATCCGCGAAATGCTGCCAGTACTGGAAGCCGTCGCGAAAGCGGGCAAACCCCTGCTGATCATCGCTGAAGATGTTGAAGGTGAAGCACTGGCAACGCTGGTGGTTAACACCATGCGTGGCATCGTGAAAGTGGCTGCGGTTAAAGCACCGGGCTTCGGCGATCGTCGTAAAGCTATGCTGCAGGATATTGCTATTCTGACTGGCGGCACCGTGATTTCTGAAGAGATCGGCATGGAGCTGGAAAAAGCAGCGCTGGAAGATCTGGGTCAGGCAAAACGCGTTGTTATCAACAAAGATACCACCACCATTATTGATGGTGTGGGCGAAGAAGCGACAATCCAGGGCCGTGTTACCCAGATTCGTCAGCAGATCGAAGAAGCAACGTCTGATTATGACAAAGAAAAACTGCAGGAGCGTGTAGCGAAACTGGCAGGCGGCGTAGCCGTTCTGAAAGTGGGCGCAGCAACTGAAGTTGAAATGAAAGAGAAAAAAGCCCGCGTTGAAGATGCCCTGCATGCGACCCGCGCAGCCGTTGAAGAAGGCGTGGTTGCAGGTGGTGGTGTGGCGCTGGTTCGCGTTGCCGCACAGCTGACCGATCTGAAAGGTCAGAACGAAGACCAGAACGTCGGTATTAAAGTTGCGCTGCACGCAATGGAAGCGCCGCTGCGTCAGATCGTATCTAACGCCGGTGAAGAGCCTTCAGTGGTTGCGAACAATGTGAAAGCGGGTGACGGTAACTACGGTTACAACGCGCAGACTGAAGAATATGGCAACATGATCGACTTCGGTATCCTGGATCCAACCAAAGTGACCCGTTCTGCGCTGCAGTACGCGGCTTCTGTGGCTGGTCTGATGATCACCACCGAGTGTATGGTCACCGACCTGCCAAAAGGCGATGCGCCTGATTTAGGTGCGGGTGCTGGCGGTATGGGTGGCATGGGCGGTATGGGCGGCATGATGTAATTGCCGTTGACTGCTTAAGTCGCGAAACCCCCGATCGGAAACGGTCGGGGGTTTTTCTTTTGGGACGGAAAATAGTATAAGTAGTGGCGCAATAGTTCGGCTTAACGGGATTAGGGCAATGAATGTTCAGAAAAAAAGTGCGCTTTTCTGCTACGCTGCCACCCAAAACTGATGATAATAAATGGGGATTACAATGCGGATTAACCTCTTGCTCGGACTGGCGGCTGGCGCGTTATTGCTGGCGGGCTGTAGCAGCTCAACTCAGTTATCTGCTGGCGGTCAACGAGTCACCTTTACCGATCAGCAACCCGGCAGCGAATGTCAGCTTCTGGGGAATATTACCGGCTCACAAAGCAACTGGCTGAGTGGTGCAGGCGGCGATACCAGCGCACTGCGTGGAGCCGCTAACGATTTGCGTAATCGCGCTGCGGAAATGGGGGGCAACATCATTTATGGCGCAACCAGCCCGACACAGAATCTGCTGTCAGCCTTTGCCCCGCTCGACAGCAAAATGAGTGGTCAAGTGTATAAATGCCCGCAAAGCTAGGCATAATTTAATGCGAAGATCTGTTGCAGATGGCCGGATGTTACGCCGGCCATTTTTATTCCTGTCGTAATTGCAGATCGAGCGGGGTTTTGCTCGGCTCTCCACCAATTTCGCGTGCCAGCTTCGGCACCAGATACCCTGATACCAGCGGCAATAAATCACGCATTAGCGCTCGCGCTTCTTCATCAGAAACAAAGAAATGTGCTGCGCCTTGCACTTTGTCCAGCACGTGCAGGTAATAGGGCAGTATACCGGCGTCGAACAACGCATTGCTTAAAGCAGCCAGCGTTTGCGCCTTATCGTTAACGCCACGCAGCAGTACGCTTTGGTTAAGTAATGTTACCCCTGCGCGTTTTAGCCTGTGCATTGCGTCGTACAGATCATCATCTATTTCCTGCGCATGATTGATATGTGAGACCAGCAGAACCTGCAAGCGCGTTTCACCCAACAGATGGCATAACGACTCGGTGATGCGGGCGGGGATCACTACGGGCAGACGGCTGTGAATACGCAGACGTTTCAGGTGTGGAATATTTTCCAGCGCGTTAACCAGCCATGCCAGTTCATGATCTTTTGCCATTAACGGGTCGCCACCGGAGAAAATAATCTCATCCAGTTCCGGGTGGGCTGCAATATAATCCAGCGCAGTCTGCCAGTTGCGTTTATTGCCCTGGTTATCCTGATAAGGAAAATGGCGGCGGAAGCAGTAGCGACAATTTACCGCACAGCCCCCTTTTACCAGTAAAAGCGCACGGTTTTTATACTTATGTAGTAAACCGGGCACAACGCTGCTTTGTTCATCCAGCGGATCGGTGCTATAACCTGGCGCATCAATGAATTCCTGACGACTGGTCAGTACCTGCAACAGCAGCGGATCGTTTCCATCCCCTTTTTTCATTCGGGCAATGAACGCACGCGGCACGCGCAGCGCAAAAAGGCGCCGCGCTTCTGCACCTTGTACCAGTTCTGCATGCTGATCAAGGGCTAAAATTCGCAGTAATTCATCAGGTTCAGTGACAACATCAGCAAGTTGCTGCAACCAATCTTCTCTGGAAGGTGTATTTAGGGTTACAATGTGTGCCATTTTTTTGGCTAAGTACCAGTATCAATTTTCGTAGAGGGCCTTCATGGCGACTTATTCTAGCAACGATTTCCGTCCCGGTCTTAAAATCATGTTCGAAGGCGAGCCGTATGCCATCGAATCCAGTGAGTTCGTTAAGCCGGGCAAAGGTCAGGCTTTTGCGCGCGTTAAAATGCGTCGCCTGCTGACGGGTTCCCGCGTTGAGAAAACGTTCAAATCCACCGACTCTGCCGAAGGCGCAGACGTTATGGATACCAATCTGAACTATCTGTACAACGACGGTGAGTTTTACCACTTTATGCACCCGGAAAGCTTCGAGCAATTCCAGGTTGAAGATAAGACGGTTGCTGACGCAGCGAAATGGTTGCAGGACAATGCTGAATGTATCGTGACGCTGTGGAACGGCCGCCCAATCGCGGTTCAGCCACCGAACTTTATCGAAGCAGAAATCGTTGAGACCGATCCTGGCCTGAAAGGTGATACCGCAGGGACTGGCGGTAAGCCAGCTAAGCTGTCAACCGGTGCTGTGGTGAAAGTGCCATTGTTCGTTCAAGAGGGCGAAGTGGTTAAAGTTGACACGCGCTCTGGCGAATATGTGTCACGCGTAAAATAAGTCCCTAAAAAGCGCATCATTCGGTGCGCTTTTTACTGCGTGGGTTAAGAAAAAATGAAAAAACTGGCAAAATTTATCGCGTTCGCGTTGCTGGTCTCCTCCGCGTTGAGCGCCTGCAACACATTCCACGGTTTTGGCGAAGATGTCTCCCATTTAGGTGGCGCCATTTCGCGCGCAGCAAACTAATTTTTCACTCTTTCCTTTTGTTGTACCGGTAGCAGCAGCACCTCGAATTCGGGCTATGCTTAAAACGCTGTACTTTTACTGCAACCAAAAAAGGAAATTACCATGTTAAAGAAAAGTATTGTCGCGATCTTCTCTGTACTGGTGCTCTCTTCACTGCTGTCGGCTTGTAACACTACGCGTGGCGTGGGGGAAGATGTAGAGGCGGGCGGCCAGGCTATTCAGCGCAGCACTCAGTAATATCAACCGGTGCGAAACACGGTTTCGTACCGGATCTTCTTTCGTTTCGCTACGTTATCTGCATTAACTTATCTGTCGGGAGACCGACCTGACGTGCCTGCTAAGCTGTTTTTGCTTTATGCCGGTAAGCTGAGGCATTGGCGCCAGAATGCCTGAATCATTCTCTTTGGGCCGTATACCGGCGTATGACAAGGATTTAATCAGGCGAGGTTATATTGGGCCACGGAAAAAATCGCTAATGCTGGCATGGGCGGTTTGGTGTGACTTAACCGCTTAAAGCATAGGATCAGCGGATTTTTGACGGCGTCGGCATGAGATTGTTTGCTACAGGCAATACGGGTAGACTTCCCTCCCTTATCTGTATCAGGAGTCATCATCATGAGCGAAACGGCAAGCTGGCAACCTAGCGCACCCATTGCTAATTTGTTGAAACGCGCCGCTATCGTAGCGGAAATACGGCGTTTTTTTGCCGATCGTGGCGTATTAGAAGTTGATACGCCCGCCATGAGTCAGGCAACCATTACTGACGTTCATCTGGTGCCTTTCCAGACGCGATTTGTGGGGCCTGGTGCTGCGCAAGGGCGCGATCTTTGGCTGATGACCAGCCCGGAATATCATATGAAGCGCCTGCTGGCGGCAGGTAGCGGTCCGATTTATCAGATGGGGCGCAGTTTCCGCAATGAAGAAGCCGGACGCCATCACAATCCTGAATTCACTATGCTGGAGTGGTATCGCCCGCACTATGATATGTATCGCCTGATGAATGAAGTCGATGATTTGATGCAGCAGGTGCTGGAATGCGACAGCGCCGAATCGCTTTCATACCAACAGGCTTTTATTCGTCACCTTGAAATCGATCCGCTGTCAGCCGACAAAGCGCAGCTGCGTGAAGTTGCAGAGAAACTGGGCGAGGGCGAGCTGGCACGTGCAGAAGACGATCGCGATACGCTGCTGATGCTGCTGTTCATGCTGGGCGTTGAACCCAAAATTGGTCAGGAGAAGCCGTGCTTTGTTTATCACTTTCCGGCGAGCCAGGCGGCGTTAGCGGAGATCAGTACAGAAGATCATCGCGTAGCAGAGCGTTTTGAGGTGTATTACAAGGGCATTGAACTGGCGAATGGTTTCCGTGAATTGACCGACAGCCGTGAGCAGCGACAACGTTTTGAGCAGGATAATCGCCGCCGTGCTGCCCGTGGCTTGCCACAGCATCCGGTTGATACTTATTTACTGGACGCGCTGGCGCATGGGATGCCGGCGTGTTCGGGTGTGGCGCTGGGCGTGGATCGCTTGATTATGCTGGCACTGAAAGCGGAATCGTTAAGTGAAGTTATCGCTTTTCCGGTGGAACGCTGTTAACTGCGGCATCTCTGCGCGGGACGAAAAGAAATCGCTCACTGAAGGGTAAGGCGTCCGGCTATGGCGAGGTCGATATCCAGGAGATCAGGTTCCTTTACGATCGACCGCACTATGATTAGCGAACTGGCTGATTCAACGCGTTTTTTACCGCACTATCTACTGCTGTCTGGAAACTCCTGAATCATTACCGGCAGCGTAAGTTTTTTATCGTTACGTAAAACCTGCACATTAATCATCGATCCAGGGCGAATTTCTGCTACCTGATCCATCGTTTCCTGCGCTGAAACCGCCGGTTTGCCATTGACGTTCAGTAATACGTCATTGGCCTGAATACCGGCTTTATCGGCCGGGCCATTTGGCGTCACCACGCTGACAATAATGCCTTGCACGCGATCAAGGTTGCTGCCTTGTCCATGTAATGGCGGCAATTCACGACCTGTAATCCCGATATAACCACGAATGACGCGACCATCGCGGATCAGCTTGTCCATGATTTTTGTCGCCAGTGCGGTGGGGATAGCAAAGCCAATCCCCTCTGGGGTTTCACCGTCATTACTCTTATCAAACGTTAACGTATTGATGCCCATCAGTTCGCCCAGCGAATTAATTAGCGCACCGCCGGAGTTACCCTGGTTAATTGAAGCATCGGTTTGCAGAAAATTCTGGCGGCCGGAGGAACTTAACCCTACACGTCCCGTTGCACTGATAATGCCTTGCGTCACGGTTTGACCAAGATTGTAAGGGTTACCAATCGCCATCACTACGTCACCGATATGGGCAATGCGTTTCGGGTTGATAGGGATGACGGGCAGACTTGACGCAGTAATTTTTAACACTGCCAAATCGGTCATGGCATCGGAGCCAATCAATGTGGCTTCGAAGAAGCGGCCATCCTGTAACGCGACGATAATTTGATCGGCGTTATTAATAACGTGCTTATTAGTAAGGATGTAACCTTTTGCATTCATGATCACGCCAGAACCCAGCGTGGTGATGCCACGATTGTTGTTGCCGTGGGCGCTGCGGTTGTAAACGTTGACAACCGCAGGCACGGCACGACGCACCCCTTGATTAAAGCTAAAGGGGGATTCGTTATTACTGTCAGCCTGAATATGCAGGGCGTCGCTGCCCATACGCAGTGCAGGCAAGGCTGCAAGTAAAATACCCGCAACAATCAGGCCCAACACCACTGAACGCAAAAGTTTAAGAAACATGGTGTTAAATCACGCCAGAGAAGATCGCTGGTGAGAATAACATGAGAGCGACGGACACACACGCGCTTGTGTCCGTCGTAACAGGCGGTTTATCTCAGTAGCAGATAAATACTTTCGTCACCACGCACCACATTCAGGGCCAGTACTGGCGGTTTACCTGCCAATACTTTACGCATTTCTGCAAGGGACTGAATGCGGTTGCGGTTGACGCCAACGATCACATCATCTTTCTGCAAGCCAACCTGTTCGGCTGGCGTGCCTTTTTCGATGGTATCGACCTGCACGCCTTTATCACCGGTCTTCGTTTGCCCATCGCTTAGCGTGGCTCCCTGCAAGGCCGGAGACATCAACTGGGCGCTGGCGGTAGTTTGTGCACTTTGCTCCAGCGTGACGTTCACCGTTAAGGGCTTACCTTCACGCAGCAGACCCAGTTTTACGTGTTCACCCGGCGCAGTGGTGCCAATTTTGACGCGCAACTCGGCAAAGCTGGTAATGGGCTTGTCATTTACCGAAGTAATAATATCGCCGGATTTAATTCCCGCTTTTTGCGCCGCTGATTGGGGCAGAACTTCTGAAACGAAGGCACCACGTTGCGCATCAACCTTAAAGGCTTTCGCCATATCGGCGGTCATTTCCGTGCCTTTAATGCCTAACTGGCCGCGCTTTACTTCGCCATATTTGATCAGCTGCTGCGCCAGATTCATTGCCATATTGGCTGGAATAGCAAAACCGATACCGATGTTGCCGCCGCTTGAGGCCAGAATGGCGGTATTAATGCCGATAAGTTCGCCGTTCAGATTTACCAGCGCGCCCCCTGAATTGCCGCGGTTAATTGCAGCATCTGTCTGGATAAAGTTTTCCAAACCTTCAAGATTCAGACCGCTGCGGCCCAGCGCAGAAATAATGCCTGAGGTTGCCGTCTGGCCTAAACCAAATGGATTGCCGATGGCGATGGCGAAATCACCCACTTTCAGCTGATCTGAATCAGCCATTTTTATCTGGGTCAGGTTTTTCGCGCCTTCGATTTGTATTAGCGCAATGTCAGTTTGCTCATCATGACCAATCAGTTTAGCGTCATATTCGCTGCCATCACCGAGCTGGACGTTAATCTTGTCGGCGCCATTTACCACGTGATTATTGGTCAATACGTAGCCTTTGGCCGCATCAATAATGACGCCAGACCCTAACCCTTCAAAGGGCTGAGGTTGATTATTGTTACCCGGCATTTGGCCAAAGAAACGTTTTAACGGCTCAGGAATATCCTGGCCCTGGGCGTCAGTCTGGGTGCCTTCAACGTGAACGCTCACCACAGCGGGCAGCACTTTCTCCAGCATCGGCGCCAGGCTTGGAAGCGGCTGACCCTGAATTTGTGCTGGCAGCGTCGCCATCGCACCTGGTGCGGCGGCAAGGCTTATCCCAATACTCAAGGCTAATGCGCTAAACAGTCGTGCTTGTTTTTTCATTGCTACAACGCTCTCGCTGCAAAAAGTGGGAGGAATAAAAGAGTGTGACAGTCGTTTGAGGTCAGGGTTCGCAGAAACAAAGGACGCAGGCTTGCTGCGCCCCAAAAAGATTAATCGCGTGCTGCGCGGTCACTCCGTAATAAACCGGACGCGCCATCTTCCGAATAATCACGCGGTATCTGGACCGGCGCTTGATCGTTATCGGCTTCCGCTTCGGTCAGCTGATAAGCAAACGGGTTTTTCTCGCCCGGCAGATTGGGCAGCAAGTCGTTTGAGCCTTTAGCCATGTGCTGATATAGCTGACGGTAATCACGCGCCATGTTATCCAGCAGCTCAGCACTCTGGGCAAAGTGATTGGTCAGCTCTTCGCGGTAATCCGCCAGTTCTGCTTTTGTCTTTTGAAGCTCATATTGCATGCTCTGTTGCTCACGCAACTTCTTGTTGCCAAAACGCATTACAACCGCGCCGACAATAATACCTACAACTAAACCAATTAGCCCGTATTCCCAGGTCATAATGACTCCCGTGTAATTTCCGTTGTTCCGTAGGGCAGTGCACCTTTTCAATAGTAGCCACTATACCCGTTAATCTTATGGATGTGGAACTCTGGAGCGGCATGGCTTAGTGTAGAGCGGCCTTTTTTTCGACAACTGCTGTGTGAATAAGACAAATTTCAGGGACTGTGAGAGAACAATGCAAACTTCATCTCCGCTTGCACGTTATGAGCAGGCGCTATCGCAAGGCGATTTTAAGCCCGATGACGTACAACGCGAAGCGATCACGCGATTAGACATGCTCCAACAAGGGCTGGTGGCGCGTCAGCAAACCTCAGCGCCAACCGCTCAGGGCCTGTTTGGCCGTCTGTCAAAGCTGCTGGGCAAAGAGAAAAGTGAAGCACAGCCGCCTGTGCGCGGGCTGTATATGTGGGGCGGTGTGGGCCGCGGTAAAACCTGGGTCATGGATCTGTTTTTTCAGTCTATTCCTGGCAACCGTAAACTTCGTTTGCATTTTCATCGATTTATGCTGCGGGTACACGAAGAGTTAACGACGCTGCAAGGACAAAGCGATCCACTGTTAATCATTGCCGATCGCTTCAAAGCGGAAACCGATGTTCTTTGCTTTGATGAATTTTTCGTTTCGGATATTACCGATGCCATGCTGCTTGGCACGTTAATGGAAGCGCTGTTCGAACGGGGCATTGCGCTGGTTGCCACATCAAATATTCCACCAGACGAGCTGTATCGCAACGGCCTGCAGCGCGCCCGTTTTCTGCCCGCGATTGAACAGATAAAAAAGCATTGCGACGTAATGAACGTGGACGCGGGCATCGATTACCGTCTGCGTACGTTAACCTCTGCGCATCTGTGGAAGTTTCCGCTCAATGAAGAAACGTATGCGGCTATGGAATATATGTTTCAGGGCCTTTCGGGTAGCCAGCGAAAAGACGCACCCGTGCTGGAAATTAATCATCGCACTATGACGACACTTGGCGTCAGCGAAGGCGTGCTGGCGATCGACTTCCTTACGTTGTGTGGCGAAGGCCGTAGTCAACATGACTATATTGAGCTGTCGCGCCGTTTCCACAGCGTATTGCTGTATAACGTGCCGGTGATGATTTATAAAACCGAAGATCAGGCGCGTCGTTTTCTCGCGCTGGTTGATGAGTTTTATGAGCGCCACGTCAAACTGGTTGTGGCAGCGGAAACGTCATTATTTGAAATTTATCAGGGAACGCGTCTGAAGTTTGAATATCAGCGCTGCCTGTCGCGCCTGCAGGAAATGCAAAGTGAGGAGTATCTGCGTTTGCCGCATCTGCCTTAAGCAATAAACAATAAAGTGGATAAATGCTGAAATAGGGTTCGATTTTTGTCATCGACTTCTCTATAATCTTGCGACCCCACGTTACAGCAAACGGATTTTTTCCCGAATCCTTTGTGTTCCAGTAACTCTATCCGAAGGGGTGGCTTGCTGGTCAAAATGGTCGTGTGAGCCTCAATCGTTTACTTAAGCGTTTGGGATTTCACCAACGTGTAACTTAATTTGGGTAAGCTTTTCGATGAAAACTTTTACAGCTAAACCAGAAACCGTCCAACGTGACTGGTATGTTGTTGACGCAACTGGCAAAACTTTAGGTCGCCTGGCGACTGAACTGGCCAGCCGTCTACGTGGTAAGCATAAAGCGGAATATACGCCGCACGTTGATACCGGTGATTACATCATCGTTTTGAACGCTGAGAAAGTTGCTGTAACCGGCAACAAGCGCTCTGACAAGATTTACTATCACCACACTGGTCACATCGGTGGTATCAAACAGGCGACTTTTGAAGAGATGATTGCTCGCCGTCCTGAGCGTGTGATTGAGATCGCGGTTAAAGGCATGCTGCCGAAGGGCCCGCTGGGTCGTGCTATGTACCGTAAACTAAAAGTTTACGCGGGCAACGAGCACAACCATGCGGCACAGCAACCGCAAGTTCTTGACATTTAATCGGGATTAAAGGCAATGGCTGAAACTCAAAACTACGGCACTGGTCGCCGCAAAAGCTCATCCGCACGCGTCTTCATCAAGCCGGGTAGCGGAAACATCGTTATTAACCAGCGCTCTCTGGAGCAGTACTTCGGTCGCGAGACTGCACGCATGGTCGTGCGTCAGCCGCTGGAGCTGGTTGATATGGTTGGTAAATTGGATCTGTACATCACTGTTAAAGGTGGTGGTATTTCTGGTCAGGCCGGTGCGATCCGTCACGGTATCACCCGCGCTCTGATGGAATACGACGAGTCACTGCGTGCCGATCTGCGTAAAGCGGGCTTCGTTACCCGTGATGCGCGTCAGGTTGAACGTAAGAAAGTCGGTCTGCGTAAAGCACGCCGTCGTCCGCAGTTCTCCAAACGTTAATTGTTGCTGCTTCGGCAGTGTCAGTTGGCACAAAAAACCCGCTTCGGCGGGTTTTTTACTTTTGAGCGTTTTACATAAACTCACGTTAAAACGTCAACATCGCTCGCAAAATGCCCGCAAAAATTCAATCCTCGCCCACAAGCTGCTTAAAATCTGGTAAACTCTGTGTCACTTTGCGCCCGTTGAGCCGGCGCGTTATGCGCTTCCCCGCTGTTGGGACGTCAGTACGACGCAGCTAACGCGGGCTGCGTGCGAGTTCTATAAGCAGGTGAGTCGCCGAGTGGTTGGCTATTCGCAGTAACTTTTTGTGAACAAACTTGGAGGTTTTCATGGCTGTCGCTGCCAACAAACGTTCGGTAATGACGCTGTTTTCTGGTCCTACTGACATTTTCAGCCACCAGGTGCGTATTGTCCTGGCGGAAAAGGGTGTCAGCGTAGAGATCGAGCAGGTCGAAATGGATAACCTGCCGCAGGATTTGATTGACCTCAACCCGTATCGCACCGTGCCGACGCTGGTAGATCGTGAGCTGACGCTTTATGAATCGCGTATCATCATGGAATATCTGGATGAGCGTTTTCCGCATCCGCCGTTAATGCCGGTTTACCCGGTTGCGCGTGGTGAAAGCCGCCTGATGATGCACCGCATTGAGCAGGACTGGTACAGCCTGATGAGAAAGGTTGAGAACAGCACGGGTCAGGAAGCTGAAGCAGCACGCAAGCAGTTGCGTGAAGAGCTGCTGGCGATTGCACCCTTGTTTGGGCGTACCCCCTTCTTTATGAGTGAAGAATTTAGCCTGGTTGACTGCTATTTGGCTCCGCTGCTGTGGCGTTTACCATCAATGGGTATTGATCTGATTGGTTCAGGTTCGAAAGAGCTGAAAGGCTATATGAATCGCGTATTTGAGCGTGACTCATTCCTTGCTTCACTGACCGAAGCCGAACGTGAAATGCGCCTGCACGCCCGGGGCTAACGTATGGAAATGTCGCAACTCACTGCTCGTCGTCCCTATTTGCTACGCGCTTTCTATGACTGGTTGCTCGACAATCAGTTAACGCCGCATTTGGTGGTTGATATTAATTTGCCTGGCGTTCAGGTACCGCTTGAGTACGCGCGAGATGGACAGATTGTTCTCAACATCGCGCCACGCGCGGTCGGCAATCTGAATTTATCCAACGATCAGGTGTCATTCAACGCACGTTTTGGTGGCGTTCCGCGTCAGGTAAACGTGCCGATGGCAGCGATTCTGGCAATTTATGCGCGTGAAAACGGCGCTGGCACCATGTTCGAACCTGAACCTGCTTATGAACTTTCCAGCCAGAAAGATTCAGCAGAACAGGAAGAGACTGTCATGTCCGTTATTGATGGCGATCGTCCTGACGATGCCAGCGATGATGAAACGCCGCCTGATGATGATCCACCGCCGCGTGGTGGGCGACCTTCACTGCGGGTAGTGAAATAAGCTAAAAAATAACATGGAATGCCTATCAATTATTGATGGGCATTTTTTTGTGCCTGTTGTGAATGAAATGTATTACAACAAAAAATCCGGGAACGCGCGTTACCCGGATTTTTGTACTGATTAACAGCGCTAGCGATTAATAAACGTCACGCAGGTAGCGCTTCTCTTTTTTCAGCTGATCGATGTAATCCGCAGCGCGCTCGCTTGAAAGGCCGCCATACTGACGAACCACTTCATACAACGCATTATCGACGTCCTTCGCCATACGTGACGCATCGCCACATACATAAAAATATGCCCCTTCCTGCAGCCAGGCATAGAGTTCTGCACCTTGCTCCAGCATGCGGCTCTGCACGTAGATTTTCTTATCCTGATCGCGTGAAAATGCCAGATCAAGGCGGGTCAGCAGGCCGCTTTGCTGCCATTCAGTCAGCTCTTCACGGTAAACAAAGTCGTGCTCCTGGTGCTGATCGCCGAAGAATAACCAGTTTTTACCCGCCGCACCTGTTACCTGGCGCTCTTGCAGGAAAGCACGGAATGGCGCGATACCCGTACCCGGTCCAACCATGATCAGCGGCGCATCTGCATTTTGCGGCACGCGGAAGGCTTTATTAGGCGAAATGAAGATGGCCGGCTTTTCACCGCGACGCACACGTTCGGCCAGATAGGTCGAACAGACACCGCTGCGGTTACGCCCACCGCTGTGATAACGCACAGAGGCTATCGTCAAATGCACCTGATTTGGATGTGCTTTCGAGCTGGAAGAGATGGAGTAAGCGCGATGCTGCAATGGACGCAGCAGAGCAACAAACTCAGGCACCGACAGCGAACGCGTCAGCTCAAGTTGCAGAAGATCCAGCGTGTCCTTGCCCCACAACCAAACGCTCAGTGCATCTTTATCGTCATGCTGTAAAACGTGACGCAATTCCTGATTAGTGGTGTTTTGTCCTACCCACTCAATCAGCTTGCGTGACGGTTCTGAAATTTCAAACTGATAGGTCAGCAGATCGCCCAAATTTCTGTCGAAACCTGGAACCGGTGTCTGATAATCCGCATTTAACTGCGTCAGCAGCAGGCTAACCAGCGAAGGATCGTTGACAGGAATAATGCCCAGCGCATCGCCCGCTTCGTATTTGAGGCCGCTATCGGTCAAATCAAATTCAAAGTGACGAATGTCTTTCGCGGACTGCTCACCCGACAGGCGCTTATTGGTCACCAGCGCGGCAGCATAAGGATTGGATTTATTGCTGCCGGGGATTACCGGGGCTTCTGGTGCGCTTTCCAGCACGGTGCCGCTGCTACCAGCGCTTGCTGCAAACTGCGGCATTGAGCTATTCAGCCATTCGCTAGAGGGCTCTTCATAATCGATGTCGCAATCAATACGCTCAACCACACGCTTCGCGCCCAGCTGCTCCAGACGCATATCAATAAATTTACCGGCCTGGCAAAACCCATCGTAGCCGGTATCACCAATGGCTAGCACGGCGAAGTGCATCTCTTCCAGACGTGGCGCGGTGCTGGCAGAGATAGCATTCCAGAACAGCTGCGCGTTGTCTGGCATCTCACCTTCACCATAGGTCGAGGTGACGATCAGCACATGGCGCATTGTGGCGAACACATCCAGATCGACTTCACCCAGCGCCTGAACGACCGGCACCAGCCCTTTAGCACGGGCTGATTTAGCCGCAGTTTGTGCCAGCGCTTCTGCGTTGCCGGTTTGGGAACCGTACAGAATATGCAGCTGGGTTGTGGCGGCTGTGCCAGTACCGGCCGCGACCTGCTGCTTGTCTTCTAACACTAACAGACGGGAGTGGAGACCGGCGAGAAATCCCGCCAGCCAATATTTCTGATCACCATTAAACGGCGCATCTTCAGGAATGTAAGGAATTTTCATGGGTGCTTTTACTCAATCCCGTTTTATCCGTCATAGTTCGCGCTGCAGGTAGGTCAGGAGCCTGTCTACCCCAGGCGCAGCGTCACTCTGTGCCTGGGGAATTCGCGGGGCTACCGCCGTCCTGCAACCCGAATTATTCAGGGTAATTATTAATGTTCATATTCGTGTGTGTTGCTTTCAAGACAATTTGCCGACAGCAGCCGCGATTTCTGGCAAGGCAGCACGTGCGAACAGCTCTTCAAAATCAGGCAGATGGCCCAGAACTTCACGGTTACAGGCATCCTGATACATGATCCAGCCATACGTTGCCAGGCTGTCCATTGAGCGAATGTTACGTTGCTTCAGCGCCGCTTTATAATCCGTCATGCGCTTGGTGCCAATCAGGCTGGCCAGTTCGTCATCGCTATAGCTCTCAATTGCGGAGCGGGCATGACGCTGCAATTTGCTGATCAGCGAAAAGTCCTCGGTCATCAGCAGATTACGTACCGCTTTTTCCACCGCCGGATCTTCCACAGCTGTGCCTTTCGGTAATTTACCCAGCGCCAGCTGCTGGGCAAAGCTCAGCACGGTATAGTTGTTTAGCAGCACGAACATTTCCAGCGTGTCGGTTGCGCCATAAGCCGGTACTGCGCCATCAGCAATCGTTTTGCCATCACGCCAGGCTGATTTGAACTTCGCAACCTGATGCCCGGCCAGTGCCGTTGATAGCTCTTCCAGCAAATCTTTGCGTGATTTTGCTTTCAGGATTTCGCCACCGTCTTGATACAGCAGCAGTGAACGCGGCATTACGTAGACGAAATGCTGGCATTCCGTTTCCCAGTTTTCCAGCAGCCAGGCTGCACGCGGCGAGTGGGTTGCTTCCAGATGCCAGTTCAGCATCGTCAGCACCGCTTGCTTGTGCGTTTGCGCCATTTCGTCCTGTGCGGCAATAGAACCGAATAGCACCGAATCACCGGCAGCGTAGCTGGCAAGCGATCCATAAGGATCGTACTGATAGGCGAAGCCGCCGCTCATGCCATTACCGAAGCCTTTACCGAAGGTGCCAAGGTTGAGGATGGCACCGTTAGTCATGTACTCGCAGCAGAAATCACCCACGCCTTCGACTACCGCCGTTGCGCCTGAGTTACGTACGGCGAAACGGTCACCCGCCTGGCCCTGCACAAACAGACGTCCGCCTGTGGCGCCAAACAGTGCAAAGTTACCAATGAGCACGTTGCCATCGCTGTCCTGCGCGCCGCCGCCTGGTGACATAATGGCTAACTCGCCGCCACACTGGCCTTTACCTACGCCGTCATTACAGGTGCCGTAATGTTTCATCTGCATACCGTCGTTGCAGAAAGCGCCAAAAGACTGTCCCGCCGAGCCGGAAGTGGTGATCTTCACCGTTTCTGGTGCCAGGTAACGACGCCCACGATCATCCTGTAAGACGGCTGGCATCGCTTGCCATTGATCTGCCGTCAGCGTGTGGTTCAGCATACGCTCAATATCAATCGCTAACTGCCCGCCGACACTCTTATTACGGTTGTTGAGCGTGACGTTATGGCCCAGTGCAACGTCGTTTTTGCCCTGAGTAACCAGTTCATTATTCAGCTGCTCAACCCAGGCATCGTCTAATTCGAAATCTTTTTCCAGATAAACCGGATGATCGATTTTTAGTTCTGGCACTACGGTTAACATTGCACGCAGGTCGAGTCTGCCGACTTCCAGTGGGTGATCCATCAGGTGCAGCAGATCAGAACGCCCACGCGCTTCACGCAGCGAACGCAAGCCCATGCGGGCCAGAATTTCACGCACTTCATGCGCCACGTTCATAAAATACTGCGCCAGCTGGCGCGGATCGCCATCAAACGCTTCGGCATTGGTAGTCAAACCAGCCGGGCATTTAACGTTGCAGTTTTTCGCCATCACGCATTTCAGCATCATCAGCGCGGTAGTACCGAACTCAAAGCTGTCGCCACCCAGCAGCGCCGATTTTACGACATCGCTACCGGTTTGCTGCGCGCCAGAACAGCGCAACTGAACCTTCTCGCGCAAGCCATTAGCGCACAGCGCCTGGTGCACTTCGGCAATGCCGATTTCCGCTACGCGTCCGGTATACTTCAGGCTGGTCACCGACGCTGCGCCGGTGCCGCCAGTATTACCCGCGACGTTGATCACGTCGGCGCCCGCTTTTGCTACGCCGACAGCAATCGTGCCGATGCCTTCAGAAGAAACCAGTTTAACGATGACGCGGACGCGTGCAGCTTTACAGTCGTGGATAAGCTGCGCCAAATCCTCGATAGAGTAAGTGTCATGGTGCGGCGGCGGTGAAACCAGCTCCACGCCTGGAGTGCCGCCACGTGCGGCCGCAATTTCCACAGTTACTTTCGGTGCCGGTAACTGGCCGCCTTCGCCTGGTTTCGCACCCTGACCAATTTTGATCTCCAGCTCTTCCAGCATCGGGTCGGCTAAATAGGCTGCCCATACGCCAAAACGGCCCGAAGCCAGCTGTTTAATACGTGATGCGCGAATGGTGCCGTGACGTGAGTAGTGTTCGCCACCTTCACCACAGTTACTCATGCCGCCCACCATATTGGTGCCATGCGCGACTGCTTCGTGCGCTGGTGCCACCAGTGCGCCGTGACTCATCGCACCGGAAGCAAAAGTACGCGTGATTTCGCAGGCCGGCTGAACTTCGTTCAGAGGCAACGAAGGCAGGCTGGTAAAAATACGCGACAGATACTCAGCGGCTTTGCCATAAGCGACGACGTGTAAACTCTCATTTACCACCTCGGTGCTTTCAATTTCGTCATTGAAGCGGGATTTCAGTGCCTGTGCCAGTGCGGCGAGACGCTCGCTTTCTGGTTTTAAACCTTTAATGGCATCGGTCAGATGCAGCGTAAAATGATTCAGGCTGCCATCAACCGCTTCGCATACCAAACCGCGGGTAGCAAAACCATTATTGGTGAGTGAATAACGCCCCAGTTTGCGACGGAACTCAGCTTCGCTGTCAATATGCGTCAAATCGGCCGGGAAGGCCAAAATATCGCGTAGCGCGGCCGGACGGCGTTTACGTTCTTCATACATCAGGCTGGAGAACTGACGATAATCCGCGGTAATCGCAAAGCTATTGATGACTTCATTGGGGATACGCTCAAAGCTGCTGTCTTTGAAAGAGTCGGCTTTGATACCAAATGCATTATCCAGTTTGGCCAGCGTCATCAGTCGGATAAAGTTATCCTCTTCACGCGCTTTATCAGCAAACCGGATAGGTTCTTCAGTCATATCAATAAAAGTACGAACGGCGATAGTGCCGTAAGAGTGGCCCGCCCCCTCAGCACGCTCTTTAAACAGGCCGAGTAACGGAACATCAGATTCGCCCTGAATTTTCAGCGCGCTCTGGTGCCAGTCAACGGCCATCTGCGCGATAGTTGCAAAGCCTGCACCACCAACCGGTGTTTTGATATTTGGAAAATACTTTTTCAGCACCGGATCGTCGGTGTTGAGGAAGTTCGGTTCAAAAAACTCACCGCAGCTATAGCTTTCAACGGTACACAGGCCAACTTTGCCCATGGTTTTCATCAGCGCTTTTTCAGCCGCTTTCGCATAGCGTTTAAAGGCTTTATTACCTTCTTCACCTTCACCATATTTTTCTTCGGCGCGCATCTGTACGCCAAGCGGATAAATAGCGGATGCGCCAAAGCCCAACGCGGCAGCAATATGGTGTGAAGAAATGCTCTGGCCGCTTTCTACTACCAGCGAGACATCAAGACGCAAACCTTCCTGTACCAGACGCTGATTAATGGCGGAAACCACCAGCAGCATGGGAATGGCTGCCTGGGTTGAGGAGACGTGGCGATCGGTGATCACGGCGATTCCGCCCTGGGAACGAGCGAAATCCACCACCTGCTGCGCCAAATCATCAATGGCTTTTTCCAGCGCATTGGCATTCGCGGTGCGGCTCAGTAAATCTTTGCCGGTTACGGGTTCGTACAGCATTTCGAAGCGCGCATAAGGCGCGACATTCTGCTCGCGTAGTTGCAGCATATCGAGATGGCTGAGGATCGGTGTTGGCACGATGATCTGACGCCCTTTACTGCGGCCCAGATGCGGTTTTGCCCCCAGCGCTACGCGCAGCGTCATGCCATCCACTTCACGAATTGAGTCCAGCGGCGGGTTGGTTACCTGGGCAAAGCGCTGGGAAAAATAGTGCGCTACGCCGCCTTCGTGATCAGATAAGCCGTTGATGGCGTTGCCGTAACCCATCGCGGAGATTTTCTCTGCGCCGGTTGTCAGCATGGGGTCCATCATGAATTTGAAGCTTTCCTGATTGTAGTAGTACGCCACGAAGCGTTGATAGGCTTTGAGATCGCCCCGATAGCGCAATGGTGAGCCTTGCTTCTCGGCCGGGATCACCGGTAGATCGTTCAGGCCAACGCGGGATTTAGCCAGCAGGGCAGAATAATTTTTTTCCGCCGCCAGTTTTTCCAGCGCCTGGTGCGTGGTGTAACTGCGTTTTTCGCGATGATCGAAGTAGAGCATACCGCCTGCTTCAATACGGCCACGACGCAGAACGCTTTCAGGCGGAAAGGCAATCTGACCGGCTTCCGACATCGCACCGATATATTCCGCTGTTTCAACCGAACGCAGCGGACGCAGGCCAAGGCGATCAAGGCGTGCGCCAATCACTTCACCGTTACCGAAAATCAGCGCAGCCGGGCCATCGTTCTTCTCTTCGTACAGTGAAAAGTACTCCAGCATATCGCGAACGTCTTTGGTTAAAGACGTATCGTTTTCCCAGGCTGGCGGCATCATAGAAACCACTGCGGTAATCAAATCAAGACTGTCTTCCATTAAGCGGCTGTGAATACTTTGATCGAGGCGCGAACTGTCTGACTGGCCTTTTGGTCGCACAATCTTCTTACCACGCGCCAGCGCCAGCGCCGATTCCGCAATACGGTTTTTACGGTCGGTGTTGAGCTCACCATTATGGGCCATCAGCCGGAACGGCTGCGCCATGGTGGTATGGGGATCGGTATTGGTTGAAAAACGCGTATGGAAGAATAACCCGCGTACCTGATGATCGGGATCGGTCAGGTCTTTAAAGTAAGGAATCACTTCATTGGAATTCAGACGCGCCTTAAATACCTGGGTACGGGAAGAGAGCGACAGCGGATAGAGTCCGCCAAATTCACTTTCAGTAAAGGCACGGGCTTCGATAGCCAGCAGGGCGCGGTAGATGCGTTGTTCGAAGTCGTTTTGATCGACCACATCCTGCGGTGCAGAGAAAATCCACTGCACGATGGGTAACTGGAACTGCACAGCAGCCGGACGCGTCACGCTGCTGTCAAGCGGCATGTCACGTTTCATCATGATCGGCAGATTAAAGTGGGTCAGCGTCTCTTCTACCAGACGTTCTGCATTCGCGCGCAGCCCGGCATCTTTTGGTACAAAGAAATTACCCACGCCAAAGCGTCCGGCTTCCAGCGCCTGACCGGTTATCTTGCGAAAGAAATGTAATGAAAGATCGACGTTTACCCCAGCGCCGTCACCGACGCCTTCAGCCGACATGCCCCCGCGGTGAGGTACGGTACAAAGGGCGCCATGCGCCATCTGCAGGATCTCATGGGTCTGCTCGCCGTCCTTACGGGTAATGAAACCTACACCACAGCTATCACTCCCTGCTGCTGGGTCATACAAGCCATAGGAATTAGGTTTTTGAGTGGACATTGAGGGTCTCCTTAAACTGCTTTTGACATTACCTGCATTATTTCAATAACTAAGCGCCAACAGGCGCAGTTTCATATTCAGCAGCTCGCTCTGTCGAACGGGCGTTATTGCTCCGGGCAGTTCACTCCAGACAGGTTTAAAACGTCCTTAATTGAGCTGCTCTTTGATTTCCGGTCTCTTAAAGGAGATGACTTACACCATGGGGGAGTCTTCTTATTGCATAGATATGCCGAGACACTGGCCCGTCAGGAAAGCTTTCAGCGGATTTCCAACTTATCGGGAAAGGCGATACAGGTCAAATAAGGTAAGTTATAGTCGTTAATCGGGCTTTTTTGAGGTTAACCATCTGTAATGTAAGGTTTTTACTGGAAAATAGGGTAGGGTTAACCGGCTGGGAAAAGGCCAATAAATGTGAACTGTCTCACTGTGGTGCAGCGTCCAAATCTCTGCACCATGCTGGTGATAAGGTCTTTATTAGCATGAAATGCTGCTGCGGCCCCTTCATGCACAGGATGTATCTGTTTTTCTTATAGCGGCATATTTGAATGAAACAGGGCGACGTTATAAGTAAAATTAATCAATGGGAATCTGCTTAAAATTACGCTTAAGATGAATGGGTATGCAAAAATAAGGATGTGCCTGTGCAACAGGACGCTGCCAGGATATTGAAAAAATAAGAAGCTAATTTATTTGCCATTAAGCTGGCGGCCCTACAGATTATTCAGTTAGCACAATTAGTCAAGGGATTTAATGCATATGTCATAAACGTCGGCGATCAGCCGGTGTGTCGCACCAAAACAGCGCAACCCTTCCGCTATCTGCCTCAGATGCGTAAAGCCAGCGGCGGTACAACTACGCTATTATGTGCCTGTTTCTCATCCAGGGAGTCTTTATGAAACAAATCCGCCTGCTGGCGCAATATTACGTTGATTTGATGGTTAAGCTCGGCCTGATTCGCTTTTCGTTGCTATTAGCCTCGGCGCTGGTCGTGCTGGCGATGATTGTACAAATGGCGGTTACCCTGGTGCTGCGCGGGCATGTAGAAAGTATCGATATGGTGCGATCGGTATTCTTTGGCCTGCTCATCACGCCGTGGGCGGTCTATTTTCTGTCGGTAGTGGTTGATCAGCTGGAAGATTCGCGTCAACGGCTGGCGCGGCTGGTGGATAAGCTGGAGGAGATGCGTACCCGCGATCTGGAGCTCAACCAGCAGATGAAAGAGACGATTTCCCAGCTGAACCAGGAGATTGCTGACCGTAAAAAGGCGGAGCTGGCCCGCGAACATGTGATGGACAAGCTACGTGAAGAAGTGGCGCGACGTGAGCAGGCGCAGATCGAACTGGAGCAGCAATCCTCTTTTTTACGATCCTTTCTTGATGCTTCGCCCGATCTGGTTTTCTACCGCAACATTGATAAGCAATTTTCTGGCTGTAACCGCGCAATGGAGTTACTGACCGGCAAAAGTGAGAAGCAGCTGATTGGACTGACGCCGCGCGATATTTATGACGACGATGCGGCGACAAAAGTCCTGGAAACGGATGAAAAAGTGTTTCGCCATAATGTCGCGCTGACTTATGAGCAGTGGCTGCAATATCCAGATGGGCGTAAAGCCTGTTTTGAAATTCGTAAAGTGCCGTATTACGACCGCGTAGGTAAACGCAGCGGGCTGATGGGGTTTGGCCGTGATATAACCGAGCGTAAGCGCTATCAGGACGCATTAGAGAATGCCAGCCGGGAGAAAACCGTTTTTATCTCTACCATCAGCCATGAGCTGCGTACACCGCTTAACGGCATTGTCGGTTTGAGTCGTATCCTGCTGGACACCGATCTCAACCAGGAGCAGCTTAAATACCTCAAAACCATCCACGTTTCGGCTATTACGCTCGGCAATATTTTTAATGACGTGATTGAAGTCGATAAAATCGAGCGTCGTAAAGTACAACTCGATAACCAGCCGGTTGATTTCACCAGCTTCCTTGCCGATTTAGAAAATCTTTCTGGCCTGCTGGCACAGCCGAAAGGGCTGAAATTTGTTATGGCTCCGCAGTTGCCACTGCCGCATAAGATCGCTACCGATGGTACCCGGCTGCGTCAAATCCTGTGGAATTTGATTGGGAATGCGGTGAAGTTCACGCAACAGGGTGAAATTGTCGTGCGCGTCGCGTATGAACAGGATGAAACGCTGCGCTTTGAGGTACAGGATTCTGGCTTAGGCATCCGTCAGGAGGAACAGGACAAAATTTTCGCCATGTACTATCAGGTGAAAGATCAGCACGGCGGCAAACCCGCAACCGGCACCGGCATAGGGCTTGCGGTGTCGCGTCGACTGGCGCAGGCAATGGGCGGCGACATCAGCGTGGATAGCGCGCCGGGGCAAGGATCTTGCTTTACCGTCGTGATCAAAGCACCTCGGGTTGCCGAAGAAGTTGAAGATGACGGTATCGATGATCCTATGCCGCTACCCGCGTTGCACGTGCTGCTGGTAGAGGATATTGAGCTGAACGTGATTGTCGCGCGTTCGGTGCTTGAAAAGCTTGGCTGTAGCGTTGAGGTCGCCATGACCGGCGGCGAGGCGCTGGCGATGTTTGATCCGCTGGAGTTTGATTTAGTTCTGCTGGACATCCAGCTGCCCGATATGACGGGGCTGGATGTTTCTCGTGCGATTCATCAGCAGTACCAAAACGGGCCATTGCCGCCACTGGTCGCGCTGACCGCCAACGTGCTGAAAGATAAGAAAGAGTATCTGGACGCCGGAATGGATGAGGTGTTGAGCAAACCGCTGGCCGTTCCGGCTTTAACGGCGATTATTAAGAAATTCTGGGATGACCAGGACGAGGCTGATGAAGGAGAAAGCGCGCCGGTGGAAGATAAAACCCACACGCTGCTTGATGTGCCGATGCTCGAACAATACCTCGAACTGGTTGGCCCTGGCCTGATTACCCAAAGTCTGTCTATGTTTGAGCAGATGATGCCAGGGTATCTGGATGTGCTGGATTCTAATCTGATGGCACGTGACCAGAAAGGCATTGCCGAAGAGGGACATAAAATTAAAGGCGCGGCGGGATCGGTAGGGCTACAACATCTGCAGATGCTGGCGAAACAAATTCAAAGCCCCGAGTTGCCAGCCTGGTGGGATAACGTAACGGAATGGATTGACGAGTTGAAGCACGAATGGCGTCACGATGTACAGGTATTACGCGAATGGGTTGCTGAAAAGGAAAAGCCCTAAAAAAATGACCCCAGCCGAGGCCGGGGTGCGCGAATACTGCGCCAACACCAGGGAAAAAAGCGCTGTTGCTATACTTAGAGGATTTGAGCGCAACAGCGTGGTATTGGTTAACACTGAAATCACTTTAGCAAATTCATCGTAGTTTGTGACAAGATTCATTAAAATGTGTGATGTTGAGCAGCGTTTAAATACAGAAAACATTAATTTGGCAACACAGTCAAGTAAGGAATTAATTTACGCGTTGTATTGCGCTAATTTTGATCATTCGCTGGCTTTTTTGCTCGCTTTTACATCACCGAATCATGTTAAACGAAATGCCCATGCAGCAAATGGATAACAATCCTGTAAAAAGGGCGATTTCTGTCGTTAACAGGTTGATAAGTAAAGCTCAGTGCTGAATCGTTTAGTGTTTATCCAAAACGTTTTGGAAAGCTGGCGGAGAAATTTCCAGTTAACAGTTATGGCAATTAATTTTCTGATGAATTCCGGTTAAAATTTGAACGTATTTTGCTGTTTAGTAGATGGTAAAGGGCCAGAATTTTCTCGATAATCGTAATTTTTTGATCAGGCAAAGAAGAATATAGAACAAGGAATGCGATTATAGTTAAATATCACTAAACTTTCTCAGGCGCGTATATCATAAATCGTTAAGTATTTACTTAAAAATTATCTAAATACGACAACGTGATGGAACCGATTCCTTTTTAACGGAAGTGCTTGAAGTGATTCGATCTGTTTCAGTGAAATTCCCTCTTTTTGTCGTGATTCGTACAGAAGCTGCTCAGTAAGGCAGCCATTTTTTGCCGGAAAATTGGCGTTTAATCCAGTCGTTAACGCAGTGATTGATTAATGCTTAAAACAAGTAAGAGAACATTGCATGAACAAGTATAAAGGAAGCCCAGGGCAGCGAATTAAGTCTCTAACTTTACGCATAATATTGGCAGTGTTAGGAGGATGGTTAGCGGGGATTCTGCTTTTCTCATTTCTGCCGGTCCCTTTTTCAGCCGTCATGGTTGAACGTCAACTCGGTGCCTGGTTCAGCGGTCATTTCGATTATGTGGCACATTCCGACTGGGTTGGGCACGACGACATCTCCCCGTGGATAGGATTAGCGGTTATTGCCTCTGAAGATCAGAAGTTTCCGGTACACTGGGGTTTTGATATGGCGGCGATTGAATCGGTATTAGACAGCCGCGATGAAAGAATGCGTGGCGCATCGACCTTATCACAACAAACGGCGAAAAATTTGTTCTTATGGGATGGACGTAGCTGGCTACGAAAGGGGCTGGAGGCGGGGCTGACGGTAGGGATCGAAACGGTATGGACTAAGCGCCGCATACTTACGGTTTACCTGAATATTGCTGAATTCGGCGCGGGGACGTTTGGCGTGGAGGCTGCCGCGCAGCGCTATTTCCATAAACCGGCCAGCCGCCTGACGATGTCGGAAGCGGCGCTACTTGCTGCTGTGTTGCCCAATCCCATTCGTTTTCGCGCTGATGCGCCGTCGGGGTACATTCGCCAGCGTCAGCAATGGATCATGCGGCAAATGCGCCAGTTAGGCGGCGAAAGGTTTCTGCAACGTAACAGGCTTTAGGACTTATTCTTCGTCGAAGCCCGCTTCAAACAGCTCAATAACCGCCGCCAGCGCCTGGGTTTCTTCCGGGCCGCTGGCTTCGATTTCAATATGACCGCCTTTGGCAGAATCCAGCATTAAGAGCGCAATGACGCTACTGGCCTCAGCTTCTGTGCCCGCCTCATTTCGCAACAGCACCTCTGCATCAAAACTCTGGACTAATTCAAACAGCTTCATAGCCGGGCGGGCGTGCATACCCAACTTGTTTTTGATTTCTACCGTTTGTTTGATGGTCATGATTTGCGTTTTTCCAGCGTACGATGGCGAGACTGCACATTTTTACCGCGGGAGCGGAAGTAATCAGCTAATTGTTCAGCGATATATACCGAACGATGTTTGCCACCGGTACAACCGATTGCCACGGTTAAGTAGCTGCGATTATTGGTTTCCAGCATCGGCAGCCACAGCTCCAGATAGCTGCGCGTCTGATAGATAAAGTTGTGCACTTCCGTATGACGATCTAAAAACGCGGCAACCGGACGATCAAGACCTGTCATAGGGCGCAGTTTAGGATCCCAGTGCGGGTTGGGTAAAAAGCGCACATCAAATACGTAATCGGCATCAATCGGAATACCATGTTTGAAGCCGAATGATTCAAAAACCATGGTCAGTTCACGTTCACGTTTACCCAACAGACGCGTGCGCAGCATCTCTGCCAGCTCATGCACTGACATTTCTGAGGTATCGATAATCAGATCGGCACGTGAGCGCAGCGGCTCCAGCAGATCATTCTCTTCATCGATCGCGCTTTCCAGTGACAGATTTTTACTGGAAAGCGGATGCAGGCGACGCGTATCGCTATAGCGGCGGATCAAGGTATTGCGATCGGCGTCAAGGAATAGTAGCTGTGGTGAAAACGTATCAGGCAAATTGTTCAGCGCAGTCTCGAAGATTTCCGGCGACTCTGGCATGTTACGCACATCAATGCTTACGGCTGCGGAGATATTGCGCTCGGCCAGCGAGTTTGCTAACGCTGGCAATAACACCACCGGCAGGTTATCAACGCAGTAAAATCCCATGTCTTCCAGTGCACGCAGTGCCACTGATTTTCCTGACCCTGACCGACCGCTAACGATCATCAGCACCATGACCTTCTCTCCCGTTTTAAAACCGGCGCGGGGCCGGTAGTGACGCTTTATTGTTCTGGCTGATTTTCGGTAATGATGGCGTAGAGTTCTTCATTACTCTGCGCCGCACGCAGGCGGCGACAGACCGTTTTATCTGCCAGTCTTTTTGCTACCAGAGAAAGGGTATGCAAATGCGTTTTGCACTGATCTGCCGGGACCAGAAGGGCAAACAACAGATCGACCGGCTGATTATCCACCGCGTCAAAGGCAATAGGCTGTTCAAGGCTGATAAACACGCCAACGGCGCGAAGCGTATCCTCCTCCAGCTTACCGTGAGGAATAGCAATCCCGTTGCCAATGCCGGTACTTCCCATGCGCTCACGGGTAAGAATGGCTTCGAAAAGCGTTTGGTGCGGCAGGTTGAGCTGCTTAGCGGCCAGTTCACTGATAATTTCCAGCGCACGTTTTTTGCTCTGGCAATGTACGCCGCTGCGGGTGCAGTCCAGCGAAAGTACTGAGCTCAATTCCAGGGTCAGATCGTTGTTCATCATCGTTTCACTTGCGAGTTCACATAGCCACTGAGGCAGGCATGTCACGTTTATGCTGACATCAGATGGCGCTGGTATAGATGACAAAACGGGGCGGTTAATCCGCCCCATCCTGTCCGCGTTAGCGCGATAAGCGCTCTGCCAGCGTGAAGGTTAGTGTTTTTTCAGTTTGTCTTTGTGTTTGGTTAGTTGACGAGTGAGTTTATCAATCAACCCGTCAATAGCCGCATACATATCTTCCGCTTCCGATGTGGCGTGCAGCTCGCCACCATTGACGTGTAAAGTCGCATCGGCAATTTGAGTGACCTTCTCAATTTTCAGAACAATATAAACCTGATTGATATGATCAAAATAGTGTTCCAGTTTGGCAAATTTCCCACTGACGAATTCACGTAGTGAGTCAGTGATTTCAACGTGTTGCCCCGTGAGGTTTAGCTGCATAGGTCTTCCTTCTCATTTCTTTCAAACCAGCTGTTTACGCTGATTTGATGGCGGGATGGATAAAGACTCGCGATATTTAGCGACGGTTCGACGCGCCACCATGATCCCTTGATCAGATAACATGGTGGTGAGCTTACTGTCGCTCAAGGGTTTGGCTGGATTTTCCGCCGAAATTAATTTTTTGACCAGTGCGCGAATCGCGGTGGACGATGCTTCGCCGCCACCTTCGGTATTGACGTGACTGGAGAAAAAATACTTCAATTCAAAAATACCACGCGGGCTGTGCAAATATTTTTGCGTGGTTACGCGGGAAATCGTCGATTCATGCATTTCAACGGCCTGGGCAATATCCGCCAGTACCATAGGACGCATAAATTCTTCGCCCTGTTCAAAAAAATCCTGTTGTTGTTCAACAATACAACGCGTCACTTTCAGCAAAGTATCATTACGGCTTTCCAGGCTTTTAATCAGCCATTTGGCTTCCTGTAAATGGCTACGAATAAACTGGTTATCGCTGTCATTGCGTGACGAACCGCCCATCGCGGCATAGTGCTGATTAATCTTCAAACGCGGCAGACTGTCCGCATTAAGATCAACCGTCCAGCGGGATCCGATCTTACGTACCAGCACATCAGGAATAACATATTCCGGCTCGCCAGTATTGACCGATTGTCCCGGACGGGGGTCCAGTGATTGAATCAGTATCATGGCTTCTTTTAACACGTCTTCTTTGAGACGTGTCATACGCATCAGACTGCGGAAATCATGGTTCGCCAGCAGATCAAGGTGATTGCTGACGATCAAACGCGCTTCGGCCAGCATCGGCGTATCAGGCGCATATTGTGATAGCTGCACCAGCAGGCAATCACGTAAATCACGGGAACCCACGCCTATCGGATCAAAACGCTGGATGCGTTTTAATACGGCTTCAACCTCATCCAGTTCCAGCTCTTCGTTACCGATGCTGTCAAGGATCTCTTCAAGCGAAACAGTAAGGTAGCCCGTATCATCAATAGCATCAACGATAGAGGTGGCAATCGCGCGGTCGTTATCAGTAAAAGGCGTTAGCCCAACCTGCCACATCAAATAATCCTGCAGCGATTGGGTCGTTTCACCCTGATAAATGGGTAATTCATCATCCTGATAATCGGTGCCAGTGCCTGACGGCGTGCCTGCGGTATAAATCTCGTCCCAGGTTGCATCGAGTGGCAATTCTTCCGGCATATCTTTTTGCTCAAGCGCTTCACGTGTATCCAGCGCTTCGGCTTCCTGATAGTCGTGGGCGTCGACTTCTTCATGTACATCGGTTTGTTCAAGCAGCGGATTACTTTCCAGCGCGAGCTGTAACTCTTGCTGAAGTTCAAGCGTCGAAAGCTGCAACAGCCGGATAGCCTGTTGCAGCTGGGGTGTCATCGCCAGCTGTTGGCTGAGCCTGAGTTGTAAACCTTGCTTCATAGACAGGATTGATTTTCCTCAGCAAACGTCAGTATTAGCCACACCTTATCAGAGTCTGAACTCTTCGCCCAAATAAACCCGCTTAACCTGCTCATCAGCAAGTATTTCTGTGGGTGTACCGTGGGCGATGAGGTGGCCCTGACTGACGATATATGCGCGTTCACATACTGCCAGGGTCTCACGAACATTATGGTCGGTAATCAGCACGCCAAGGCCGCTATCACGCAGATGCTCAATGATCTTTTTGATGTCGATAACCGAGATAGGGTCAACGCCCGCAAAGGGCTCATCCAACAGGATAAATTTGGGATTAGCTGCCAGGGCACGCGCAATTTCGACGCGGCGACGTTCACCCCCAGACAATGCCTGTCCCATGCTGTCACGCAGATGTTCGATGTGAAATTCTTCCATCAGCTCTTTGGCGCGATCCTGACGCTGCTCTTCAGTCAGATCATCACGAATCTGCAACACCGCCATTAAATTGTCGAACACGCTCAGACGGCGAAAAATAGAGGCTTCCTGCGGGAGATAGCCAATACCACGACGAGCACGGGCATGCAGTGGCAAAATGCTGATGTCTTCATCATCAATAATAATGCGGCCGGCATCGCGTGGCACAATGCCAACAACCATGTAAAAGGTGGTAGTTTTACCCGCACCGTTAGGGCCCAGCAGGCCGACAATCTCGCCGGATTTTACCTGCAGGCTGACGTCTTCTACTACGCGACGGCTTTTATATGCCTTCGCCAGGTTTTCTGCGATTAATGTGGCCATAGCTATCAGTTACTCTTCTTTCCGCTGTTGGGCTTATTTTGCAATTGCGATGGCACCAGCACCGTGGTTACGCGCTTGCTCTGGCCCTGGCTGTAAGCCTGCATTTTCTGCTCTTTAACCAGATAAGTAATGCGATCGCCTTTGATATTGCTGTCTTGCTGCTCGATATAGGCATTGCCGGTCAGCTCAACGAAATCGTTAGCCAGCTCATAATGCAGTTTTGCTGCATGGCCCTGCACTGGTTTGCCGCTGTCCTGCATTTGATAGAACGTTGCTGGCGTGCCGTAACCATCAACAATAGTTTTTTTACTGTCACCGCCCGGACGCGTCACCACCACTTTGTCAGCCGTGATTTTGATAGAACCCTGAGTCACGATAACGTTGCCGGTAAACGTTGCGACGTTACCTTGCAGGTCCAGCGCCTGGTTCTGCGAGTCGATATTTACGGGTTTATCCGAGTCACCGGTCAAAGCCAGCGCTGGAACACTGGTCGCAAGCATTACGCTTGCCAGTAAATACTTAAGGTTGTTTTTGTTCATTTTGGATTTCATAAGAAGTTTTGACCTTTTCGATTAACTCAGCGTTTTTTGTCCGTAAATTACCGCGCATTTTCATACCGGTGGAGTTAAAGCTGCGGCCATACAAGGTCACCTGATCGTCAGAGGTAACATCCTGAGTGACAAGGTTTACCTGCGCATTATCGGTTTTAATACGCTGAAGCTGTGAATCCTGCGTCAGCGTATTGAGCTCAACATGTCCGTACAGATAAAGCATACGATCTTTGGTCAGCTTTGCTTTGTCTGCACGTACTGACCAGGTTGGTACTTTATTTTCGTCGTACGTGGTCATCACGGGATTATCGAACCAGCTCAGCTCGTCAACGGAAAAATAGGTGACTTTGTCTGACACCAGCTTATACGCCAAAGCACCCTGCGGGTTGTACACCACCGTATTGGAGTCAGCGCTGGTATAAGTGGGCGCCTGATTATCGGCAGCTACGGGCGTGCCCGGATCATCCTGATTGGTCAGATTCCAGCCAATCAGGATCAGTGCAATTAAGATCAGAATCAGCGTTATCCAACGCCTGCTTTTACTCATACTGATTGCCCTTTGGCATCCTCAAATTTGTTCTGTGCCATTAAGATCAGGTCACATAACTCACGTACCGCACCGCGTCCACCGGCAATACGCGTCACGTAGTTAGCGCGCGGCAGCAAAACAGGATGTGCATCCGCTACCGCCACACTCAAACCCACTTTGGCCATTACCGGCCAGTCGATCAAGTCGTCACCGATATAGGCGACCTGCTCGTCGGAAAGCGACAGTTTATCCAGAAGTTCGCGATAGGCCAAAAGCTTATCCGACTGACCCTGATAAAGATGACGGATGCCGAGCGTTTTACAACGATCTTCCATCAGACGGGCATTGCGGCCAGTTATAATAGCCACTTCCACATCAGAGGTCAGCAGACAGCGAATGCCATACCCGTCGCGCACGTTGAAGGCTTTGAGTTCTTCACCGTTATTTCCCATGAAAATAACGCCATCTGACATCACACCATCGACATCACAAATCAACAGGCGAATGTTACTGGCGCGCGTCATGACATCGGCGCGAACCGGGCCGTAGCAGGTTTCTATTAGGGCAGTTTCCAACGGCATTCTCTTTTCCTGTTCAGACTACGCCGGCGCGTAGCATGTCATGCATATGTACCACACCGAGCAGACGATCGTCATCGGCCACCAGCAGCGCAGTGATATTTTTGGTTTGCATCAGATTCAACGCATCCACCGCCAGCACGTTGGGGCGAACACGAATACCGCCACGCGTCATCACTTCTGCAATGGTCGCGTGCTGGAAATCAATTCCCATATCAAAGATGCGGCGTAAATCACCATCCGTAAAAATACCTTCAATTTTCATCAGATCGTCAACAATCACGGTCAAACCGAGATTTTTACGGGTAATTTCCAGCAGCGCATCCCGTAAAGAGGCATGGTGATCAACGTACGGTATTTCATCGCCGCTGTGCATAATATCGCTGACATGAAGCAGCAGCTTACGGCCCAATGCGCCACCGGGATGCGACAAGGCAAAGTCTTCTGGCGTAAAGCCCCGTGCTTCTAACAGCGCAACGGCTAAGGCGTCGCCCATGACTAAGGTCGCGGTGGTGCTGCTGGTCGGCGCGAGGCCAAGCGGGCAGGCTTCCTGCGGCACTTTGACGCATAAATGCACGTCGGCCACGCGGCTCATGGCGCTTTCTGTCCGGCTGGTCATACAGATAAGCGTAATTTTTTGACGTTTAATGACCGGGATCAGCGCCAGAATTTCGTTGGATTCACCGCTGTTTGAAATAGCGATAATCACATCATCACGGCCAACCATCCCCAGATCGCCGTGGCTGGCTTCACCGGGATGAACAAAAAACGCGGGAGTGCCGGTGCTGGCGAAGGTGGCGGCCATCTTTTTGCCGATATGGCCCGATTTTCCCATCCCCATCACCACGACTTTGCCTTTGCAGTGGTAAATCATGGCGCAAGCGCGTGCAAAATCTTCATTGATATACTGGTCGAGCTGTTCCAGCCCTTCGCGCTCAATACGCAGCACGGTTTTACCTGCTCGCTGGAAATCAAAATCACCGATTGATTGCTGATGTGACATGGAAAATCTATCCTTTTTAGCCGTCGATAAACGCAGGCTGCAACCACAGCAGCGTCATCCAGACGATGAACCCACAGAGTAAAAGTGTGCCTGCGGCGCGACCAATACGACGGCGGCGTAGCAGGCAGAGCAGAGCAAATAGTGCGCTCACGCCAAGCATCACCCAGTAATCGCGTGCAAAGGCGTGATAACCTATGCTGCCAGGATGAATTAACGCTGGTAAGCCCAGCACAATGGCAACATTATAAATATTGGCACCAATCAAATTACCGATAGCAATATCATCTTCACCTTTCAACGCACCTGCAATCACGGTAGCCAGCTCTGGCAAACTGGTGCCAACCGCAATCAGCGTTAAACCCATCACTAATTCGTTGACGCCGAAATAGTCGGCAAACACCGTGGCGTTGTCGATCACCATACGCGTCGACATCGGTAAAATAATCAGTGCGACTGCCAGCCAAAGAAAAGCGACGGTGTTGCCGCTCTCTTCGCGTGGAAGTTCAGCCAGCTGTTCACGCGTCAGCGTGTCGTTATTATTGCGCTCAGCTTTGCGCGCAATCTGGATCACCACGATCAAATAGATGGCGGCAAGTGCAATTAAGCCCAAACCATCAAGTCGACTAAGCTCATTATCAAACAGCGTTATGCCGCTCAATAATGAGACCAGCAGCATTAACGGCAGTTCGCGACGCACTAAATTTGAATGGACGGTAAGTGGATGCAGTAATGCCGCGCTGCCTAAAATCAACAGGATATTAGTAATGTTCGAACCGAGTGCAGTACCCACCGCCAGATCCATCTGACCATGTTGAGCCGCGGAAAAAGAGAGAATGATTTCCGGGAGCGATGTGCCAATGCTGACCGCTGTCATACCAATGATCAAGGGCGGCATGCCAAAAGAGCGGCAAAGTATTGAGGCGCTAAACACCAGACGATCGGCACCATACGCCAGTAAAAGCAGACCGATAATCAATAGTGCGGTAGCGACGAACATTAAAAATCCTTGCGTGAAAATCCATGTCGGCACGCTTTGTCCGACTGATTACAGAAGCTGTGTGGTGAAACAGGCGCTGATTTTGACCGTCTAAACGGAAAAAGTAAATTTTATGCCCGTTTTCGCCAAATCTCCGCGGTAAGTTTCTGTAAAGCTATCGTGCATTAAGGTTGAACAAGCTACCATCGTACCCCATGTTTACGCCCGATCTGCCTAAGAGGTAATAATGATCCAGCAGCAAACGAATCTGGTTGAGGTTCGTGGCGTGAGTTTTTCGCGCGGAGATCGCAAAATCTTTGATGACATTTCGCTTACCGTGCCGAAAGGTAAGGTGACGGCAATAATGGGGCCGTCAGGCATTGGTAAAACAACTTTGCTACGCTTGATCGGTGGTCAGTTGCAGCCGAATGGCGGCGAAATCTGGTTCCGTGGCGAAAATATCCCCACGCTTTCACGCGCTAAATTGTATGAAGCGCGTAAAAAAATGAGCATGTTATTCCAGTCCGGCGCCCTGTTCACCGATTTAACCGTCTACGAAAATGTGGCCTGGCCACTGCGTGAACACACGCAGTTGCCCCCGGCTCTGCTACACAGCACGGTTCTTATGAAGCTGGAAGCGGTCGGCCTGCGTGGCGCGGCACAACTGAAACCGGCAGAGTTGTCGGGGGGGATGGCGCGTCGTGTTGCACTGGCACGCGCTATCGCGCTAGAACCCGAATTGATGATGTTCGACGAACCGTTTGTGGGCCAGGACCCAATTACTATGGGAGTGCTGGTTAAATTGATCGACGAACTGAACCATGCGCTGGGCCTGACCTGCATTGTGGTCTCGCATGACGTACCGGAAGTATTAAGTATTGCGGATTACGCGTATATCGTGGCGGGAAAAAAAATCATTGCCCAGGGCAGCACGCCGGAATTACGGGAAAATCCCGATCCCCGCGTGCGCCAGTTTATTGATGGGGATGCGGATGGACCTGTCCCATTTCGTTTTCCGGCCGGCGATTATCTTGCCGATTTAACCGGCACAGGGAGAGTCTAATCTGATGTTATTGAAGGCACTGGCGTTATTGGGACGCCAGGGAATTGAAACCTGCGCCACCTTTGGCCGCGCAGGCTTAATGCTATTCCATGCGCTGGTGGGCAAACCGGCGTTTCGCAAACACGCGCCGTTGCTGGTAAAGCAGCTTTACAGCGTCGGCGTCCTGTCATTACTGATTATCGTGGTTTCCGGTCTGTTCATCGGTATGGTGCTTGGCCTGCAAGGCTATCTGGTGCTTACCACCTATGGCGCAGAAACCAGCCTGGGTATGCTGGTGGCATTATCGTTGCTGCGTGAGTTAGGACCGGTGGTCACGGCGCTGCTGTTTGCGGGCCGTGCAGGCTCGGCATTAACGGCAGAAATCGGCTTAATGAAAGCCACCGAACAGCTCTCCAGTATGGAAATGATGGCGGTAGATCCGCTGCGTCGGGTCGTTTCGCCCCGTTTCTGGGCCGGGTTTATCAGTATGCCCTTGCTGGCGCTTATTTTTACCGCCGTTGGCATTGCTGGTGGCGCGCTGGTCGGCGTGAGCTGGAAGGGTATCGATCCGGGATTCTTTTGGTCAGCAATGCAACACGCTGTCGATTTTCGTACCGACGTGGTTAACTGCATCATCAAAAGCGCCGTCTTTGCAGTGACGGTAACCTGGATTGCCTTATTTAATGGTTATGATGCGATCCCGACTTCTGAAGGGATCAGCCGCGCGACGACGCGCACCGTGGTGCATGCTTCACTGGCGGTGCTCGGTTTGGATTTTGTGCTGACAGCACTGATGTTTGGGAATTGATGCAATGCAAAGCAAAAAAAGCGAAATCTGGGTTGGCGTATTTTTGATTATGGCGCTGATCGCTATGCTCTTTCTCTGTCTGCGCGTAGCAGATCTTAAATCGCTTGGTACCGATCCGACCTGGAAGCTCTACGCCACCTTCGATAATATCGGCGGCCTGAAAGTCAGCTCGCCAGTTAAAGTCGGTGGTGTGGTCATTGGGCGCGTCACCGATATTTCTCTCGAACCCAAAACCCTGTTGCCGCGCGTTACCATGGACATCAGCGATCAGTACGCGAATAAAATTTCGGATACCAGTTCGCTGGCGATTCGTACCCAGGGCTTGTTAGGGGAGCAGTTTCTGGCGTTAAACCTGGGCTTTGACGATCCTGAACTTGGCTCGGCGATGCTGAAAGATGGCGATACGTTGCGAGATACCAAATCAGCGCTGGTACTGGAAGATCTGATTGGTCAGTTCCTGTATAAGAGCGGCGATAATAAAGACAATAACGATCATAAGGATACGCAGGGAAGCAATAACGCCCCTGCGGCACCGGTTCAACCTTAAGAAAGAGGTCACACACGATGTTTAAACGTTTACTGATGATTGCCATGCTGGTGGTAGCACCGCTGGCGGCTAACGCAGCCGATCAAAGTAATCCTTATAAGTTGATGAACGAAGCGGCGCAGAAAACCTTTACGCGCCTGAAAACGGAACAGCCAAAAATTAAGCAGGACCCGAACTATCTGCGTGAAATCGTGCGTCAGGAGCTGTTGCCATATGTGCAAATTAAATACGCCGGCGCGTTGGTGTTAGGCCGTTACTATCGTGACTCGACCCCCGCGCAACGTGAAGCTTACTTCAGTGCGTTTAGTGATTATCTGGCGCAAGCTTACGGGCAGGCGCTGGCGCTGTATCACGGTCAAACCTACCAAATCCAGCCAGAGCAGCCAATTGGCGATGCGAATATCCTGGCAATTCGCGTGACGATTATCGATCCAAATGGCCGTCCGCCGGTTCGTCTGGATTTTCAATGGCGTAAAAATAGCCAGACAGGAAACTGGCAGGCATATGACATGATTGCGGAGGGCGTTAGCATGATCACGACCAAGCAAAATGAGTGGAGCGATCTGTTGCGCACGAAAGGCATTGAGGGCCTGACCGCGCAGCTGAAACGTTCTGCCGCTCAGCCAATTACGCTGGATAAACAGTAACCATGCGTGAATCACTTCGCTGGCAGCGTAACGCCAGCACACTGTTATTAAGTGGTGAACTTGATCGCGATACGCTGCTGTCCCTGTGGCAGCAGCGAGAAACGCTAATCAAGGATGTTGACGTTATCAACGTGGCCGCGCTGGATCGTGTTGATAGTGCGGGACTGGCTCTGCTGGTACATTTGCGTGAAATAGCCCGCGCCCAGGGCACCACGCCGCGTTTCAGCGGCATCAGCGATAAACTGCAATCACTCATAACTCTTTACAATCTGCAACAGATTATTGTTTCTGTAGATAAAAACGCCTGATTTCCTTCTGTTAAATTAAGCCCCTGTTTTATGCAGGGGCTTTTGCGTATTTAAGAGTCAGGCGCTTTCCTCTAAGATGGCAGCCTTATTATTATCAAGTGAAGTTAAAAACAATGGAAAACAGTGAAATTCAGGCCGTGCTGATGCAAGCGCTGCCTTTGGACGAAGTCCATGTGATGAGCAATGACGGCAGCCACTTCCAGGTTATCGCTGTAGGCGAGCTGTTTGGCGAATTGAGCCGCGTGAAAAAACAGCAGGCTGTTTACGCGCCGCTGATGGAATACATCGCGGATAACCGTATTCATGCTGTCTCCATCAAAACCTATACTCCCGCTGAATGGGCGCGTGACCGTAAACTGAATGGTTTCTGAGTCTTCAGCGTGGCGCGCTTGCCCCTGGCAAGCCCGATCTTTAGTTAGTTAATTGAGAGCCGTGTTAATGGACAAATTTCGTGTGCAAGGCCCCACCCGCTTAAGTGGTGAAGTTACCATCTCCGGGGCGAAGAACGCCGCGCTGCCTATTCTTTTTGCTGCGTTACTGGCTGAAGAGCCGGTCGAGATTCAAAATGTGCCGAAGCTGCGGGACATTGATACCACCATGAAGCTGTTGAGTCAGCTGGGTGCTAAGGTTGAACGCAATGGTTCCGTGCACGTCGATGCCAGCGCTGTGAATGTTTTCTGCGCACCTTACGATCTGGTTAAAACCATGCGCGCTTCTATCTGGGCGCTTGGGCCGCTGGTTGCGCGTTTTGGTCAGGGGCAGGTCTCACTGCCAGGTGGTTGCGCTATCGGTGCCCGTCCAGTCGATCTGCACATTACTGGCCTTGAGCAACTGGGTGCAGAGATCAAGCTGGAAGAAGGCTACGTCAAAGCCTCGGTTGAAGGGCGTCTGAAAGGTGCGCTTATTGTCATGGATAAAGTCAGCGTTGGCGCGACGGTCACCACTATGAGCGCAGCTACGCTGGCAACCGGCACGACCGTCATTGAAAACGCCGCCCGCGAGCCGGAAATTGTTGATACCGCTAACTTCCTTAACACGCTCGGCGCGAAAATCAGCGGTGCAGGCAGCGATAAAATCACCATTGAAGGCGTCGAGCGCTTAGGAGGCGGTGTTTACAGTGTCCTGCCAGATCGTATTGAGACGGGGACGTTTCTGGTCGCAGCCGCTATCTCAGGGGGGAAGGTCACATGTCGCAACACACAGCCTGACACGCTAGATGCGGTGCTGGCGAAACTGCGTGATGCCGGTGCCGACATTGAAACCGGTACAGACTGGATTAGCCTTGATATGCACGGCAAACGCCCGAAAGCGGTGAACATACGCACTGCGCCGCATCCTGGCTTCCCAACGGATATGCAGGCGCAGTTCACGCTGTTGAATCTGGTTGCAGAAGGTACGGGACTGATCACCGAGACTATTTTCGAAAACCGCTTTATGCATATTCCTGAGCTGATTCGCATGGGCGCGCATGCTGAAATCGAAAGTAATACGGCGATCTGCCATGGCGTTGAAACGCTCTCGGGTGCACAGGTAATGGCAACTGACTTACGCGCCTCGGCAAGCCTGGTGCTGGCTGGTTGCATAGCTGAAGGCACCACGTTTGTGGATCGCATCTATCATATCGATCGCGGCTATGAACATATTGAAGATAAACTGAAAGCGATGGGCGCTGACATAGAGCGTGTCAGCGGCGAATAATTGCTGACAAAGCATGAGTCAAATAAACCAGCCCCGGTTTCCGTGGCTGGTTTTTTTTATCGCTGACCCGGTTTGTTTTTATTCGGCGGTTGAAAGGTATAAAGCTCATGTTCCTTTTCTGCAGAAGCACGACTTTTCACCAGTCGAATACGTTTTTTTCGATCTATTAAGCGATGCGTAACGGGATCATAATAACGGCTTGGCCAGATCACCGCGGGATGGACGTTGATCGCATCGGCAATGAGCCATTCACCTTTAGGCCACGGGCGCGATAAGGCGTTGGCTAACGTTGATGAGCTTAATCCTGCTTCACGTGATAACGCTGCAAGCGAAGTGCCGCGCTTATGCAGAGCTGCGATAATATCGGCAGAATGCCAGTCCTCATTCCCTTTGTGCATAATCCTGTTCTCCTTTTCCTTGTTATGGCGTCACCCCCCTGGGGCGATCCCGGCTTCCTTTTGCTATCTCAACTGGAAACTTATGGATATTTATAACAAATGTTTTCCTTTAATTTCCAGTTAAGATCGAATTAAACACATAGAACTGAGGGGATTAGCGCAAAAGATTTGCAACGGATGTAAATCGCTGAAGAGAAAAGGAGAATATCTGGAAAAGCGGAGCCGATGACCGGCTCCGTGAGAAAGTCAGAAATCGCGTTGCACTGACATGTGCGCCAGCGATTCCAGCGCGCTACGCCACGGCGTTTCAGGCAAGGCCTGTAAGGCCGTAATGGCTTTATCCGCTTCCTGCTCAGCCCGGGTGCGGGTCCACTCCAGGGAGCCACGTTGACGCATAGCTTCAAGTACCGGTTCCAGTAAATGACGCCCGTTACCCTGCTCAATGGCTTCCCGGATCATTTTTGCTTGCTCTGGCGTACCGTGCTGCATCGCGTGAAGCAGCGGTAAGGTCGGTTTGCCCTCGCTGAGATCGTCACCGGTGTTTTTGCCTAATGTCTTACCGTCGGCGCTGTAGTCTAGTAGATCATCAATTAACTGGAAAGCCGTACCGAGATAGCGTCCATAATCCTGCAAGGCTTTTTCCTGTGCAGGCGTAGCTTCAGCAAGGATCGCCGAGGCCTGGGATGCCGCTTCAAACAGGCGCGCGGTCTTACTGTAAATAACGCGCATGTAGCTCTCTTCGGTAATATCAGGATCGTTGACGTTCATCAGTTGCAAGACTTCGCCTTCAGCAATTACATTCACCGCTTCAGACATCAACGCCAAAATGCGCAGCGAACCCATGCTGGTCATCATTTGAAACGCACGCGTATAAATAAAATCGCCAACCAGCACGCTTGCTGCATTGCCAAATGCGGCATTCGCAGTGGCTTTGCCACGACGCATATCGGATTCATCCACCACATCGTCATGTAACAGCGTGGCGGTATGAATGAATTCGATCAACGCCGCATTGGTGACATGCAGGTTGCCCTCATAACCCATTGCTCGTGCGGAAAGCACGGCAATCATGGGACGGATGCGCTTTCCACCGCCACTGATGATGTAATATCCCAGCTGATTGATGAGCGAGACATCTGAATTCAGCTGGTCGAGGATGGTCTGGTTAACGGCAGCCATATCCTGCGCGGTTAATTCATTAATCTGTTCTAAGTTCATTCGTCTTTTCAGCTATGACTCGTTTTCTGCCATGGTAGGGGCTTTTACCCAGCCAGCGTTCAGGTAATCTGTTACTGATTGTACTTGAATTTTCCGCTTGAGAAACGTTTGCGTTCAGCCTGTGTTTTTTTTCTGCAAGAGAGTGCAAAGTGCTCTTGTCTTCTTCTGGAGTTTTGCGTAGAATTCGCGCCCTATTGTGAATATTTAGCGCGCCGCCTGATGAACTGAAAGGCAAGCGCAGAAGCGGAGTTTTATATGTACGCGGTTTTCCAAAGTGGTGGTAAACAACACCGAGTAAGCGAAGGTCAGACCGTTCGCCTGGAAAAGCTGGACATCGCAACCGGTGAAACCATTGAGTTTGATCAGGTTCTGATGATTGCAAATGGCGAAGACGTGAAAATCGGCGCGCCACTGGTTTCAGGCGGTGTGATCAAGGCAGAAATCGTTGCTCACGGTCGTGGCGAGAAAATTAAAATCGTTAAGTTTCGTCGTCGTAAGCACTACCGTAAGCAGCAAGGCCACCGTCAGTGGTTCACTGATGTGAAAATCACTGGCATCACTGCCTAACAGGAGATCTGAGAAATGGCACATAAAAAGGCTGGTGGCTCGACTCGAAACGGTCGTGACTCCAACGCAAAACGTCTGGGTGTTAAGCGTTTCGGTGGTGAATCTGTTCTGGCAGGTAGCATCATCGTTCGTCAGCGTGGTACCAAATTCCACGCGGGTAACAACGTAGGCTGTGGTCGTGATCACACCCTGTTTGCTACCGCAGACGGCAAAGTAAAATTCGAAGTTAAAGGTCCGAACAACCGTAAATACATCAGCATCGTAGCTGAGTAAGGTTGCCGTGACGCAGACGCCTGACGTCTGACCGCACGAATTGAAGGCCCCGCAGCTCCTGCGGGGCTTTTTACATTCTGTGCCTGGTCGCCTTAAGGGCGACGTATCACAAAAGATTGCTGTATACTTTATGTACGCACTGGCGAAAGCCAATCCTGATTTTATCCGCCGCTGGTCAGCGCAGAAGACCCTGGCGGACCCGTTTACAGGCATGCTGTAAACGATTGTGTGACGGAGAAAGAAAATGAAGTTTGTTGATGAAGCGACAATCCTGATTGTTGCAGGTGATGGCGGTAATGGATGCGTCAGCTTCCGCCGTGAAAAATACATCCCTAAAGGTGGTCCTGACGGCGGCGACGGTGGCGATGGCGGCGATGTTTATCTGATTGCTGACGAAAACCTGAACACGCTGATTGATTATCGCTTCGAAAAATCCTTTCGCGCTGAACGCGGTCAGAACGGTCAGAGCCGTGACTGTACCGGTAAACGCGGCAAAGATATCGTTATTAAAGTGCCCGTGGGAACACGTGTTATCGATCAGGGAACCGGTGAAACGCTGGGCGATATGACGCGCCATGAGCAGAAGCTGATGGTCGGCAAAGGTGGCTGGCACGGTCTGGGTAACACGCGTTTTAAATCTTCGGTGAATCGTTCTCCGCGTCAGAAAACCATGGGAACGCCAGGTGAGAAACGCGATCTGCAACTGGAGCTGATGCTGCTGGCAGACGTTGGGATGTTGGGTTTACCGAATGCCGGTAAATCCACCTTTATCCGCGCCGTTTCAGCGGCGAAGCCAAAAGTCGCCGATTACCCATTTACGACTCTGGTGCCAAGCCTCGGTGTCGTGCGTATGGATGCGGAACAAAGCTTCGTGGTGGCCGACATTCCTGGCTTGATTGAAGGTGCAGCGGAAGGCGCAGGTTTAGGCATTCGCTTCCTGAAACACCTTGAGCGCTGTCGTGTTTTGTTGCACCTGATCGATATTGCCCCTATCGACGAAACCGATCCGGTGGAAAATGCCCGCATTATTCTTGGTGAACTGGAAAAATACAGCGAAAAACTGTTCAACAAGCCGCGCTGGTTGGTATTCAACAAAACTGATCTGCTGAGCGAAGAAGAAGCGCAGTCGCGTGCGAAGGCGATTGCCGAAGCACTGGGCTGGACAGACAAGTATTACCTTATTTCTGCGGCCAGCCGCAACGGCGTTAGCGATTTATGCTGGGACGTGATGAGCTTTATTAACGCGAATCCGAAAGAAGCAGAAACTGAAGAGAAGCAGCCAGAGAAAGTGGAGTTCATGTGGGATGATTACCATCGTGAAACCATCGAAAATACGGTTGAAGCAGAAGAAGATGAAGAGTGGGACGACGACTGGGATGAAGATGACGACGAAGGCGTCGAAATTATCTATCAGCGTTAAGCAGTAAAGTCTCATCAAAACTTGCCCCGTTCCTGGGGCAAGTTTCATTATTACCCCAGCACCGCCACACTTAGCCGCGCGCTACAGCACAATTGGTCCCGTCCATTACGAATCTCAATCTGCCACGTTTGACTACGCGAACCTAAATGCAGTGGGCGGCAAATGCCACGCACTTGCCCGCTGGAAACGGCACGATGATGGCTGGCATTCACTTCAACACCCACCACGCTGCTGCCTTCTTCAACACACAGATAACCTGCAATTGAACCCATCGATTCAGCCAGCACTACCGATGCCCCGCCATGCAGCAGGCCAAAAGGCTGATGCGTGCGTGCGTCTACCGGCATCGTGGCTTCGAGATAATCATCACCTATCACGGTGAAGACGATCCCCAGATGTGCCACCAGCGAATTTTCGCCCATCGCATTGAGCGCATCTAAATGGATAGATTTTTTCCAGATCGCTGCCATATATCAGGCTCCTAATGTCGCGCCGCCGTCGACCACAATATCTTGCAGCACCACATGACTGGCCAGATCTGACGCGAGGAACAGCACGTTAGCCGCGATCTCTTGCGGTTTAGCGATCTTGCGCAGAGGGATCCCAAGTTTAAATTGCTCCGGGAAACCTTCGATCATTTCCTGTTCGCCCGTTGGCGTGTGCCACAGGCTGCGTTGCATATGGGTATCTGTCGATCCTGGCGAAACGAAGTTGCAGCGCACGCCGTAGGGCGCCATTTCCAGGCCAACAGTCAAACACAGGCTACGCAACGCGGCTTTTGAGGCGCCATAAGCCGACATACCGATGCGCGGTGCATGCGCGGCATTAGAAGCGATGGTGACGATTGCACCAGCGCGTTGTTCGCGAAACACCGGCAGCGTTTGCTGAAACAGGTTAAATGCGCCCCCGGCATTCACCGCCAGGCACGTTTGCCAGTCGGCGAAGGTCAGCTCATCCGTTGCGCCAACGCGTAAAACACCGGCGGCGTTTACCAGCACATCAATGCGTGGTTGTGCAGCCAGTACGCGCTGACAAACGGTTTTCACCTGATCGGGACTGGCGACATCCAGGGTGTGACATGGAAATGGATAATCCTGGTCGTGAAAGTGCAGATCAAATGCTTCGATTTTTGCGCCCGCCTGATGAAAGGCCAGCGCCGTATGATAACCAATGCCTTGCGCGGCGCCGGTTACCCAAACAATTTTGTCGCTGAAATCGAATGAATGGCTCATTTTGCAGGCTCCCGCGACAGCAGCGCCCACCAGCCATCAATGCTTGGATTTTTCGCCAGGCTGACAAAGTCTATATCGCTGTGAACCTGACGCCAGCGCGCCGCCAGCGACATAACACGGACGGAATCCAGACCGTAATCAATCAGATTTTCATCATCTTCTGGCACATCGTCATCTTCTAACAGCGGCAGGATCAGCGCACGCAGGTCGTCTTTACTGAGCGGGAGCGGCATCAGGTCGGCGGTCATGACCACTTTGCCGCTGCGGCCAGCGGTGTAGGTCAGCGCCATCATATGTTCGTCACGGGTGAAATCGGCCAGCGCATCCGCCACCATAAAGGGCTGAATATTACGCATAAACGCATCGGTCGCCGTGGTCAGGCAGCCGATATGAGCGTAAACGCCGGTAATGATCAGCTGATCGCGGCCCATTTCCTGCAGGGTTGCTTCCAGCGGCGAACGATGAAACGCGCTGTAACGCCACTTTGTCAAAACATGATCGTCTGCGTCAGGCGCCAGGGCGTCAACGATCTTCTGCTGGTCGGGATGCTTGTTCAGGCCCGGCCCCCACATATCATTGAGCAGGGCACGATCTTCATCGCTCTGCTGATTTGGCTGTGCGGTATAAAACACCGGAATTCCCTGTGTTTTACAGTAGCGGCGCAGGCGCACAATGTTTTCAATGACCTGGTTAATCAGCGGGCTGTTTTCGCCCCAAAAGTTAAGGAAATAGGCCTGCATATCATGAATCAGTAACGCCGCGCGATTGGGCTGCATCGCCCATTTCACTTTATTGTCCGGTAAGTCGGTGGCGGTTGGCAGCGGATATGAGGTCAATTTTGGAATAGCCATAAAAATCTCCAGAACAAATCAGGCTTGCGCTTGTTGATGGGCAAGTTGTTGACGCAGAAGCTTTTTGTCCACTTTGCCGACGGGTGTCAGCGGCAGGGCATCTACACAGATAATACGGTCAGGCAGCTTGAATTCGGCTACGCCCAGCTCGCGCAGATGACGACGCAGCACGACGGGTTTGAGCGGCTGGCTGGCGACAATATAAGCGCAGCTTTTTTCACCCATCAGCTCGTCATTCATTGAAACCAGGGCGGCATGAATCACATCAGGATGGCGATGCAGTAAATTTTCGACCTCTTCCGCCGCAATTTTTTCGCCGCCGCGGTTGATCTGATCTTTTTCACGGCCCTGCACGATGATGTTGCCATCTGGCGTCATCTCAATCAGATCGCCGGAACAATAAAAGCCATTTTCATCGAAGCTCGTCGCGTTGTGTTCCGGGCTGTTGTAATAACCACGGAAGGTGTAAGGACCGCGCGTCATCAGGTGGCCTACCTCACCTACCGGCAGCGGATTACCCTTCTCATCAGCAACCCACACTTCATCATCGGCTGAAATCGGGCGACCCTGGGTCGTCAGAATGGTTTTTTCATCATCATCCAGACGCGTGTAATTAACCAGGCCTTCAGCCATGCCAAACACCTGTTGCAGCTTACAGCCCATTTCAGTCTGAATACGCGCTGCCAGGGTTTCGCCTAATTTCGCTCCGCCAACCTGAATGCGTTGCAGAGAAGCCAGCTGTTTGTTGGTACCCCACTCCTGAATGGCCTGCAGCCACAAACTAACGGCGGGCGGCACCAGGCCGGTATCGGTAATCTGATGCTTTTCGATCAGGGGGAAACACAGCGTCGCGCTTGGATCGGCCGCCAGAACGATGCGTCCACCGGCATAAAACACGCCAAGCGCACCGGGTGAACTCATCGGGAAGTTGTGCGCAGCGGGCAGGGCGATCAGATAGCGGGTTTCAGCGGTTACGCCGCAAATCTTATCGCTGTCGCGGATGCTGTAATAATAATCATTATGCGTACGCGGGATCAGTTTCGGCGTGCCGGTACTGCCGCCGGAAAGCTGGAAAAATGCCACTTCATCACCCGCGGTTGGTGTTGCGCTGAAATTTTCAGCGGCTTCCGCCAGTAAGGCTTCAAGGGTATTTTCCGGCTGGGTATCGTGATGCAGGATGATCTGCTGAAGCGAAGTATGATCGCGGCAAAGCTGTTCAATAAAGCGATCATCAACAAACAGTGCGTGGCTGCGATCGGCAATCAGCAGCTTCGGCTCAATCTGGTCAGCATACGCGCTGAGCTCGGTCCGTTGATGGCTAAACAGCGCATTGACGGGTGCAACGCCAATTTTGAACAGGGCAAACAGCGTCAGGTAAAACTCCGCCACGTTACCTAACTGAACCAGCGCGGTATCGCCGTTTTTCAGGCCGCGTCTTTGCAGTGCTGCCGCCAGGTTGTCGCTCATATCGTTGAGCTGACGGTAGCTAAACTGGCGATCACCCTCAATCACCGCCACGGCATCGCTGTTTTTATGGCGCGTGAGAATATCGGTCATCGGTACATCAAGCCAGTAACCTTTTTCGCGGTAACGAGCGGCCAGATCGTCCGGCCAGCGGCTGTATAAGATTGTCATAACCTACCTTTTATTGCAGTCCAAATGCGCGAAGCATTGTGTCGAGTTTGACACCGGTTTCACGCCATTCTGATTCAGGTTGCGAGTCAGCAACAATCCCTGCCCCGGCAAACAGACGAACACGTGCGCCATTTACCGTGCCGCAGCGGATGGTAACGACCCATTCGCCGTTGCCTTGATCGTCACACCAACCCACAATGCCGCCAAAAAGCTGGCGTTCGAAGGGTTCCAGTTGCTGGATCAGACGTTGCGCACGCTGATGCGGGAAACCGCTCAATGCGGGGGTTGGATGCAGCAGGCAAGCCAGCGATAAAGCATTTTCATGTTCGTTTAACGCTTCGCCGTCAATTTGTGTCGCAAGATGCCATAAGGTCGAGGTCGTGATCAGCGACGGTACGTTCGGCACCGACAGCAAACGGCTGCGCGGTTGCAGCGTTTCGCGCATCGCATCGGTAACGAGTTTGTGCTCGTGGCGATCTTTACCGGAATTCATCAGGGTTTCGCCCGCCGCGCGATCCCGTAGACTGTCGCTGTCACGACGTGCCGAACCCGCCAGCGGACAAGAGCTGAAATCCCGCCCTTGCTTGCGCAGCAGCAGTTCCGGGCTGGCGCCAACCAGCGCACCGCCTTGCGGCAGCGGCAAGTGAAAGTGATAACTGGTGGGGTTTTGCGCCACAATACGCTGCATCAGCGCGGCAGTATCAACTGGCTGCCCGGTGACAATATCCATCAGGCGCGACAACACCACTTTGTCCAGATCGCCCCGCTGGGTGGCAGCGACAGCTTGCGCCACCATATCGGTAAACTCCGCGTGGTCCGGCACGGCGGTACGGCGGCGCACCTGGGGCAGGGCTGCTTCAACCACCGTTGCTGGCACTTTCAAATCGGCGCGATTAAAGGTTTGATATGTCTCAGGAATAAGCAGTGCAGCAGGCTGGTTGACGTCAAACGGGATTGCGCCCACCAGAATCGGGTTGGCGATGCCCTGTTTTCTTGCCGACGCAAAATGGTGCTGCAATTGTTGTTGAAAATCGCCGGTTAACACATCGCCATCTTTAACTGGCGTTGTGATGGTAGTGAAACAACCCTGAGTTGTCAGGCTGCGCCACGGCGAAGTAAACAGAAAGCCCCGACACAGGGCCGAGAAATCCTGCAACAAAGGATTTTCAAACGTCAATGTTTCCACCATAATTTCCACCTATAAATGATAAGAGAATTAATAATGATTATCATTTGTATTGTGGCTCTCTAAGCTACGTTGATTAGCCTGAGGTGTCAATAAATTCGCGGCATTTCTACTGCGTTTTCATGCTAAATCAGCATATCCAGCAGGGTTAATGTCACAGCAAAAGGTGGACTGGATCTTATGTATAAACGTGGTTTTTGCACTTTCATTGTATTTTTCTTCATCAGCAGCGTGCTGTGGAGTCACGCCGCGCAAGCTGAAAACGGCTGGCCGCGCACCATCCAGGGGATCAACGGCAGCGTCACTTTACCGCAGCCACCAAAGCGTATTGTTTCCACTAGCGTTACATTAACCGGCTCCTTACTGGCAATTGACGCGCCGGTGATTGCCAGCGGCGCGACGGCCCCGAATAGTCGCCTTGCTGATGCACAAGGTTTCTTTCGTCAATGGGGAGAGGTCGCGAAACAGCGTGGAGTTAAGCGTTTATATATTGGTGAGCCAAGTGCTGAAGCCATCGCTGCTGAGGCACCTGACTTGATTGTGGTGAGTGCAACCGGTAATGATTCGGCCATTAAATTAGTCGATCAGCTTTCTGCCATCGCGCCAACATTGGTCGTGAATTATGACGATAAAAGCTGGCAGCAGTTAGTTGGCGTACTGGGCGAGGCTACCGGCCATGAAGCGCAAGCAGCAGCGCGCATAAAGGCGTTTGACGATCGTGAAAATGCATTAAAAAGTAAGCTGACACTGCCGCCTCAACCCGTTTCTGCCATGGTATGGAATGGTGATGGCCGGGCGGTAAATCTGTGGACCGCTGAATCTGCACAGGGCAAGCTACTGCAGCAGCTGGGTTTTGAGTTAGCGGCACCGCCCACCAATATTCAGCAGGGGCACAGCATGGGCCAGCGTAAAGACATCATTCAGCTTTCAGGCGAGAACCTGGCGGCGGGCCTGAACGGTAACAGCTATATGCTGTTCGCCGCCGAGGATAAAACCGCTCACGCGGTAATAAATAATCCGTTCCTGGCACAAACGTCGGCGGTGAAAAATAAGCAGGTTTACGCACTGGGCCTAGAGACCTTTCGTCTCGATTATTACAGCGCCAGCCGTTTGCTGACGCGTCTGGAACAGTTATTCGTTAAATCATAATTGTTCCGCCAGCGTCGGCGCGGGCGGCTGATACTGGCGTAAGCGCCTCATAACCCGCCACATCAACAGACCCAACAGTGCGGCAGCAAAACCAAACAGGCTTGCCGCCTGTTGCGGCAGCAGCAACGAACCCATTGAACCGATAATGGCAGCACCAATGGCATCGCCGGTGACGTTTTGCGCCGTCCACAGGCTGTTGATTCGTCCCAGCAGCGCATCCGGCGTCAGTGCCTGAATCATGGTGTACTGCACCAGGCTATTGATCGCGCTGAAGTAGCCAAACGCTACCAGGCACAGCAATCCCAGTTCAAAAAGCGGCATCAGGCTGAACAGGCCCAGTGCAACAAAGGCGGCAAACGCGCTTGCCAGTATCAGCACGCCGGGACGTGGAGAATGGGCCAGGCGGCCGCTGGTCAACGCGCCGATGGCCGCACCAAGCGGCACCGCCGCATACATCAAACCGAGCTGGTTTATATCGATCTGCCAGTGCGGGGCCAGTGCGGGATAAAGGACGCGTACCGCACTGGCTAACGTCACCAGAGCGCCAATGAATGCCGCCATGCCCACCAGCGGGCTGGCAAACAGAAATTGCACGCCGGTTGCCAGCGCTTTGAGCGGATGTTCACGCGGTTGTGGCGGTGGCGGCAAAGCGGGTAATTTCAACAGCGTTAACACGGTGAGTAATGTCCCGAAAGCGGTTAAACCGTAATTCCACGCCACACTGCCGTGCGCGATCACTAATCCGGCAACCGCAGGTGAAAGAATGGACCCGAAGCGCACCGTCAACATGGTAATCGCCCCGGCTTTCATAAGATTTTCACGGCCCACCAGCGCTGGCGTCGCGGCTAATAGCGCCGTAACGCCAATCGCGCCAAAGAAGCCGTCCCACAAACCCAGCACGAACACGGCAACCACTGAAGGGGCAGGCAATAAGGCGTTAATGCATAGCGCGACAAAGCCCAGGCCACAGGTCGAGCGGGCAAAGAGGATCAGGCGGCGACGTTCATAGCGATCGGCTAATACGCCGCCGGTCAGCAGACCGATAAACATGCCTGCGCCTGCCAGTGTTACCGCTAATCCCACCAGCAAGGGTGAATTCGTGAGTTGCTGGATTTGCACCGGCACGGCAACAGCCAGCATGCCCAGTGCGACAATGGAAATAAAGCGCGCAATAAACACGGCGCGAAAAGCGGAATGCGTTTTAATCAGGCTGAGATCGATAAAGTGGGAGGGTTTGTTCATTTTTTCGCCTTGAAACGCCGATTTTCCTCGTCATCGAGTGAATGAGTCATGGTAACATACAAAAATACGCCTAATAACGATAACAAGTATCATTATCAAAATGATTTGCCTGCGGTGTCGTTGATCAGTAAAGGTTTAATACGTTATGCGCCAACTTCGTGCGATAGCAGGTTCAGGGATGCTGCTATTGCTGCTTCTTGCGTTCAGTTTAATGCTGGGGGCAAAATCCATTGCCTTTCATGATGTCATCCACGCGCTGCTTTCTGACTGTACCAGCGCCGATTGCGTGATTGTACGTGATGCGCGTTTGCCGCGTACCTTAGCGGGCCTGCTTGCGGGCATTGCGCTGGGGCTTGCTGGTGCGCTGATGCAAAGCCTGACGCGTAATCCACTGGCCGATCCGGGGGTTTTGGGCGTGAATGCCGGGGCGGGCTTTGCCATCGTGATTGGCATTGCGCTGTTTGGTGCCGATTCGCCGCTCGACTGGCTCGGCTTTGCCTTTGCGGGTGCGCTGATCGCTTCTCTGCTGGTGACATTAATCGGCGCGCCTGGCGGCGGTCGTGTCAATCCGGTTCGCCTGACATTAGCGGGTGTGGCGCTTGGGGCGGTGCTGGAAGGCTTAACTTCCGGTTTATCTTTGCTTAATCCTGACATTTACGATCATCTGCGCTTCTGGCACAGCGGTTCGCTTGATATACGTAATTTTGCCGTTTTGAAAACGACGTATCCGGCGGTTGTGATTGGCGGCGTGATAGCGTTACTGCTGGCAAGGTCGTTAAATAGCCTGAGCATGGGCGGTGACATGGCAACCGCGCTCGGTACACGCGTAGTCCGCACTCAGCTTTTTGGGTTGCTGGCGATTGCCTTGCTGAGCGGCGCGGCCACGGCCGCCGTTGGGCCGATTGCTTTTGTTGGCCTGATGACGCCGCACCTGGCGCGCTGGCTGGTGGGTAATGATCATCGCTGGCTGCTGCCCGGCACCTTATTTATGACGCCTTGTCTGCTGTTGGCTGCTGATATTCTGGGCCGTATTCTGGTGCCGGGGGAACTGTGCGTGTCTGTTGTCACCGCGATTCTTGGCGCGCCAGTGCTAATTATTCTGGTACGACGCAAACTGGGCAGAGGACAAGTATGAGCAGGGTGATGATCAACAGCGTCGGCCTGCTACTGGTGTGCATACTGCTGTCATTTTTCGCCATAACGCGCGGGGCATTACCGATCTCCGCTGAGCAGTTGTGGCAGGTCATTAGCGGAGATGCGCCCAGAAATATTCAGCTGATTGTGGTTGAGTGGCGTTTGCCGCGCGTATTAATGGCGCTGTTAACGGGCGCGGCGCTCGGCATCAGCGGGGCGATTTTTCAGTCGCTATTGCGTAATCCGCTTGGCAGCCCGGACATTTTGGGTTTTAACACTGGCGCTTACAGCGGGGTGTTAGTGGCGCTTGTGCTGTTTCAGCAGAACATTGAAGGTATGACGCTGGCAGCGCTACTGGGAGGATTGATTACCGCAGCCGTGGTTTATCTGTTTGCCTGGCGAAACGGTGTTGACACTTTTCGACTGATTATTGTCGGGATAAGCGTGCGCGCCTTGTTAATGGCACTCAATAGCTGGCTGATTATCAGCGCCTCGCTGGAAGCGGCGCTCAGTGCGGGTTTGTGGAGCGCCGGATCGCTGAACGGTATAACCTGGGCCAAAACGACGCCGGTGATTATTGTCTTGCTGCTGGCTATGGGGGTAACGGCGTTGTTAGCGCGACGTATGCGCCTGCTGGAAATGGGGGACGACACGGCTTGCGCACTGGGCGTGCCGGTTGAGCGCAGCCGTATCTGGCTGATGCTGCTGGGTGTGGTGTTAACCGCCGCGTCCACGGCGCTGGTCGGTCCCATTTCATTTATTGCCCTGCTGGCCCCGCAAATCGCTCGTCGCCTGGGGGGCGGTGTTAAAGGTATCTTGCCGCTGGCGGCCTTGTGTGGCGCGCTATTGCTGACGGCTGCGGATTACGCTGCGCAGCACTTTTTCCTGCCTTATCAATTACCGGTTGGCGTAATTACTGTCAGCCTTGGCGGGCTTTATCTGATTGCTCTACTGGTGCGGGAGGCGCGACGCCAATGACCATAACCTCACGATTACAGGGTGATGCGCTGACGCTGGGTTACGATAAAAAAATCGTGGCGGAAAATCTGTCGGTGGCAATTCCCGATGGGGAGCTGACAGTGATTATCGGTCCCAATGCCTGCGGTAAATCCACGCTATTACGCACGTTAAGTCGCCTGGCCAGCCCGCTAAAAGGGCATGTCATGCTGGATGGTGAAGCCATCGCGCACTACGCAACGAAAGACGTGGCGCGCCGCCTGGGCCTGCTGCCGCAAAGTTCTCATGCGCCTGCCGGGATCAGCGTCAGCGAACTGGTTGCGCGTGGGCGCTATCCGCATCAGCCCTTGTTTGGTCGCTGGCGAAAAGAAGATGAAGTAGCAGTGCAGCAGGCAATGCTGGCAACCGGTGTCGCCGATTTGGGGAATCAGCAGGTGGATACGCTTTCTGGCGGCCAGCGACAGCGTGTCTGGATTGCCATGGTGCTGGCACAACAAACGCCGCTGCTGCTGCTGGATGAACCCACCACCTGGCTGGATATTACCCATCAGATTGAACTGCTGGAATTAATGCAGGATTTGAATCAACAGCACGGACGCACGCTTGTGGTAGTCCTGCATGATCTTAATCAGGCTTGCCGTTATGCCACGCATCTGATTGCGATGCGTCACGGAAAAATCATTGCCGAAGGCAGGCCCAGCGAAATTATTACGCCGGCGCTGATTGAATCCATTTATGGCTTACGCTGCGTGATTATTGAGGATCCGGTCGCTCACACCCCAATGATTGTGCCGCTGGGACGACAGAATGAATGAAAAAGGGCGGAAATCTCCGCCCGTAATAATCAAAACCGGGCTAACAGCTGCTGCAAGCGCGGACCAATCTGTTCAAACATGCGTGGCGAGATAATATCAACATGCGCACAATCGAGCGGCCATACTTCCAGCTCTGCCACATATGGCGCCCAGGCGCGATGCGCATCCTGGCCTGGTTGCTGTGTCTGCCTGGCTAAGAATAGCGTAGCGCGACCATTGAAACGCGCGCTGCGCGCCGTTGCCAGCAAGCGTACCGAGCTGGCGTAGTTAGCTTCAATGGTATTAAACATTGCCTCCATGCCTTCACCCGCCTGCTGACGCTGTGCAGCGATAAACTGCTCGCGCTCGCGATTGACCTCTTCCAGTACCGCCGGATCCAGCACGTTTTCACCGCGCTTCTCGTCCCAGTTCTGGGTTTCTGGTGGCCAGGTATCGAGCAGGCCAAGAAACGCAACGTCTTCCCCGCGCGCCTCAAGACGAGCCGCAATGCCTTGCGCTAAAGTGCCACCCAGGGAATAGCCGATGAAATAGTAAGGACCATGAGGCTGCTGCTGTAAAATTGTGGCCAGATGCGCATCGCACACCTCATCAAGATGTCCGCCCTGATTGAGTGGACTGTCAACATCGGGTGATTGTATGCCTATCAGCGACCAGCGTTTATCCAGATAACGTTGTAATACGCTGAATTGCCAGGCAAAACCGGAGGCGGGGTGGAAGCAGAACAGCGTTGGGCCAGCGCCTTTTCGTAGCGGCAGCACCGCTTCAAACCCTGCGCGTCCAGCTGCGGCATCTTCGCTGCTCAGCAAGGCGGCGAGTTTTTCCACTGTCGAGGCCACCATAATTTGCCCGACAGAAACGGGCTGATTCAGGCTACGTCGCAACTGTGCTGCGAGGCGCATTGCTAACAGCGAATGACCACCAAGGGCAAAAAAGTCGTCCTGAGCGCCAATATTGTCACGTTCCAGCAAGGCTGCAAACGCCTTTGCAAGCGTGGTTTCCAGGCCAGGATGGGGCAGACGCCCTGATTCTGCGGCACGGCTTTGCGGCAACGGCAACGCTTTGCGATCCAGCTTGCCGTTGCTGCTGAGCGGGAAAACCTCTAGCTGCACAATGGCTACCGGCACCATATGCGCGGGTAATTGCGCGGCAAGGGCTTTACGCATTGCTTCTTGATCAACTGGCTGGTTGGCGACGACATAGCCAACCAGCTGTCGCGCATCGCCTTGCTGCGCTGAGCTGCCGCCCAGCACCACGGCGTGCGTAACCGCTTGCTCCACGCCAGGCAGGGCAGCAAGCGCATGGTCGATCTCATTCAGTTCAATACGCTGACCACGGATCTTTAACTGATCGTCGCTACGCCCCAGATATTCCACCGCACCATTTGACAGCCAGCGCGCCACATCGCCGGTGCGGTACATGCGCGTGCCGTTACCATAAGGATCGGCGACAAAGCGGCTGGCAGTCAGATCGGGGCGATCAAGATACCCGTGCGCCAGCTGGATACCGGTCAGATAAAGATCGCCTGCCACGCCCGGCGGAACGAGCTGTAAGCCTGCATCAAGAATGCGTAAGCCGGTATTCCAGACCGGGAAGCCGATGGGCACGCTGGCGCCCTCAACCGCGGCCAGTTCAGCACCGAAGGCCGGATAATAACTGACATCCACCGCCGCTTCGGTTGGGCCATACAAATTATGCAGCTCGATTTGCGTAAGCGCTTGCCATTGCCGTGACAGCTCAGTTGGCAACGCTTCGCCGCTACAGAATACGCGACGCAAGCTGGCACAATGCGCCACGGCGGTTTTGTCCTGCAACGAGGCAACAAAGGCCGCTAACATTGATGGCACAAAGTGTGTCGTGGTAACGCGAAAATGGGCGAATAGCTGTTGCAACGCTTCTGGATCACGGTGCGCATCCGGCGGGGCCATCACCAGTTGTGCACCTACCGTTAACGGCCGGAAAAACTCCCAGACAGAAACGTCGAAACTGCCTGGAGTTTTTTGTAATACCACATCGTCAGCGGCGAGCGGATAGTGATCCTGCATCCACATCAGACGATTGACAATCGCTTCATGGCCCACCAGCACGCCTTTCGGGCGCCCCGTAGAGCCGGAGGTATAAATAATGTAAGCCCCATCCTGCGGGCGCGGCATTTGTGACGTGCTCTCAGCTACGGGCGCCAGCAATGCATCGTAGAACATCGCTTCTACCGGCGAAATAGCAGCCAGACGATCGGCTAATGCACGGCTGGTAATCAGCGTTTTTGGTGCGGCGTCTGCCAGCATTAGCTGTAGACGATCGTCTGGATAGCCGGTATCCAGGGGTAAATAGGCTGCGCCAATGCTAATGATCGCCTGCAATGACAGCGACAGAAATACCGAGCGCGGCAGCGCCACGGCGACAATATCGCCGCGCTGAACGCCTCTGGCGATAAGCTGCTGCGCTAGCGCCTGAACCTGTTGCTGCATTTCCTGATAATTTAGCTGGTGACACGCATCAGACAGCGCCGGTGCATAGGGGGTCCGCTGCGCCTGCCTGATAAGCAGACTGCATAAGGTTTCGGCGGGTAAGGCTACCCCGGTTTGATTGATCGCTGTCAGCTGCTGATGTTCATCCGGCATCAACAGATCCAGCTCGCCACAGGCTCGTTCTGGCTGTGTCGCTAGCTGTGTCAGCAGCAGAGGGAAGCGGTTAAGATGCTGCTTCAGCATGCTTTCGCTGTAGCGTTCGGCATTTGCCAGCAGCTCAATCGTTAAATCACCCTGTTCGCTGAGGTAAATGGCGATTTCTAAATCGCGTACCGGGCCGGAAGCCAGCTGATGCGTGATACCCTCAATGCCAGCGAAATCCAGCCGGTAATCAAACATTTTAAGATTGATTACCGGGCCATAAAGCGGATCGCTATCACCCAGACGACCTAAATCGCGCTGTACCTGTTCAGCGTCAAAGCGCTGATGGCGACGCATTTTCTTAACTTCCTTCGCCAGCTGCACGGCCAGCGCGCTTAATGGCTGTGCGGGATCGTAATGCACTGCCATTGGCAGCACGTTGATCACCGGACCGGTGGCGCACAGCGCGGCCGAGCCAATACGGCGCATAAAGATAAAGCCTGCGGCAAAATCGTTTTGCCCACTCAGGCGCGCCAGCCACAGCGCCACCAGCGCAAAGGCGGTATCTGCTGTGCTGAGATGATGTTGTTGGGTGTGTGATAACAGCGTCTGGAAGAGAGGGCGATCCAGCGCCAGTTCCAGACGCAGCAGATCGGTGCTGGCGCTTTGCCCGGATAATGGCTGCGTAGACAGTGAGGCGGGGGGCGGTAGCTGAGCGCCTTTTTCGCGCCAGAACGCACGGTCGCGCTGCCAGGTGGCGGATTCCTGATAGCGCTGATACTCCTCAACCACTTCACTGAACGGCACAAAAGGGGTGGATTCCGGCAGGTCTTTACGCTGCCAGGCGCTATACAGACTGGCGATACGGCGAGTCAGAGCGGTAAAACTAAAACCATCGACCACCAGATGGTGATAACGCTGATACCAATACCAGTGTTGATCGCCCAGGCGTATCAGGCTGTGATGATAAAGTGGCGCACCGCTTAACACGCGCAGATCGCTGGACATATCCTGACGCATCAGCGCGCGCGCAGCGGTATCGGGATGGGCTTCATGACGCAAATCAATGATTTTCGGCTCGCTAAACGCCTGGGGGGCAGACCACTGTTGTGGCTCGCCATCCTGTTCGCCAAACGCCATATTCAGCGTATCCGCTTCCTTCATGCCGGCAACGATAGCTTTAGCTAACAGTGCACTGTCCAAGTCGCCACGCAACTCAATAAAGTGCGCCACCGCATAGGCGTTGTGATGCTTCGACAGCTGATCGGCAATCCAGATCCCAGGCTGCGCGGCAACCAGCGGCAGCGTATTGATTTTGGTTCGGTTTCGGCTCATCAGAATTTCAGACATTGTCGCTCCGGTTTGCGTTTTCAGTCACCGGACGAATGTCGCGCCAGTTCTCATTCAACCAGCTCAGGCAGACTGCCTGCGGTTGCGGACCAAATACGGTTTGCCATCCGGGTGGAAGCGCCTTAAAGGCGGGCCACAAACTGTATTGCTGCTGCGCATTTTGCAGCACGTGACAATCCAGTTGCGGATCGTCAAACGGGTTCAGGTGTTGCATGTCTGTCTCCTGCTCGTAAAAGGCGAGCGAGATAAGCGAATTACAGGTATTGCCACATTGCTTTCAGTCCGTTCAGCAGGCCGCCGCGCCAGCAAAGCGCGTCGTGGCCGCCTTCGACCGGATGATAATTAACCTGATGTCCGGCAGAAATCAGGTCTTTTTGAAGTTGTTGATTCGCCGCCAGTATCAGGCGCTCGCGCTTGCCCGCTTCAAGATAAAAGCGGCGCGGCGCGGCGGCCAGTAAACCTTGTTGTAACTGTTGCGGTAGCCAGCCGTTGGCATTGACACGCTCGGGCCACCAGAAAGAGCCCGATAAGCTGACCGCTGCGCCAAAGGTGTCAGGCCAACGCAACGTCGCATAGACCGATGACAATCCACCAAAGCTTTGTCCTGCGACGACGGTATTAACTGCGTCGCGACGATGCGCGGCCCATTGCTGGACTTGTGGTAGCAGCTCTTCCTGAATCGCCAGCCAGAAATCGGGATTACAGGTCAGTTCACGGGTGCGGTGCTCACGATCGATGATGTCAATCATCACATAGACCGCAGGTGGCAGTTCGCCCGCGTCGGTGAGCTGCTGTAACGGCCCGGCGATGGGCATCGTATTGGCCCAGAACTGTCCGTCCAGCAGCAGCGCGAGCGGGCGATTTTCCGGCTGGGCATCGTGGGTGGTGTAAATCCATATTGAGCGCTGATTGCCTAAGCGTTCGCTGCGCCAGATGTAATGCTGCAACGGCAGCATCGGCGCCTTGCCTTCATCAGTCGCGCGCCAGACATCCTGATTAGGCGACTGCGGCAGATGCAGCGGAGAGACGCTCATCCCGCGTCCGCCAGACCAGCTGCGTAAACGATTGAGTGGATCGCTTTGCGCGGTAGGGAATTTATCGCGCCACCAGTTACGCAGCGTTTGCATATCGGGCTGACCCTGAAAGGCAACGGGCTGTGCGTCGGGCATCAGGCAATAGCTGCCACGCCAGGTGGCGGGCAAAAGGGTTTGCCAGAACCAGACATCGGTATCAGGTACGCGGGCTAAAGAGACAGGAGCGGCTGACTGATGATGATCTGTCACGCCAGTGATATTGATCCAGACGCGTAGTATTGCTGACTGAGACTGGGTGCCGTGCGGGTCGCGCCAAAAGAACGTGACCTGACAATCACCGGTTTCATGGGACTCAATGAAGGGGATACCGCGCTGTTGTTGTTCCTGCCACCAGCCTTCACTACCGGTCATTTCATTTAACCACGTCATACATACCATCAGCCGATTACTGCGCATTGTTACTGGCAAGAATGTTATAAATAATACTATTGATAATTATTTGCATTTGCAATAGGGTGTTTCCGCTCTTTGGGGAGCGCGCGCGTTCCGTCTACCGCATCGGCTTTAATAAAGAGACGATGTTCTCCACAGGACGGCCCGGTCAGATCTGGAATGCGTAGCAGGCAAGGTAAATCACCTTTCACCGGCGCGCCAGTGGTTATAACGCTGCTGGCAATCCAGGAACAAATAAAATGAAAAAATTATCACGGCTTTCATTAGCCATTCTGCTTGAAATCGGTCTGGCCGCGTCTTTTATTCCCGCAGCAACCGCCACGGAAACAACGACCGAATCAACAAATTCCAGCGATACAACTGACACCGTTGAGGCTGACGGTGGAACCATGGTAGTTAACGCAGCAGAACAAACGCTGCAGGCACCAGGCGTTTCTACTATTACTTCTGACGAAATCAAAAAACGTCCACCAGCACGTGATGTCTCTGAAATCATTCGCACCATGCCGGGGGTAAACCTCACCGGAAATTCGACCAGCGGCCAGCGTGGTAACAACCGTCAAATTGATATTCGCGGTATGGGACCGGAAAATACCCTGATTCTGATAGATGGTCTGCCGGTGACCAGCCGCAATTCGGTGCGCCTTGGCTGGCGTGGCGAGCGTGATACGCGGGGGGATACCAGTTGGGTACCACCGGAAATGATCGACCGTATAGAAGTTATACGTGGACCGGCGGCGGCGCGTTACGGTAATGGCGCTGCGGGCGGGGTGGTAAATATCATCACGAAGAAAGATACCAACGAATGGCACGGTTCATGGAATACCTATTTTAACGCGCCAGAGCACAAGGAAGAGGGCTCAACCAAACGCACCAATTTCAGCTTGTCAGGCCCACTGGGTGATGACTTCAGCTTTCGCTTGTATGGCGGATTAGCGAAAACGCAGGCTGATGCGCGATTCATTAATGAAGGGCATCAGTCGCTGCGCACCGGAACGTATGCCACAACCGTGCCGGCGGGCCGGGAAGGGGTAATCAATAAAGATATTAATGCGCTGCTGCGCTGGGCTTTTGCACCGATGCAGGCCCTGGAGTTTGAAGCGGGTTACAGCCGTCAGGGCAATCTGTATGCCGGCGATACCCAGAACACCAACACCAGCGCATTAGTGCAGAGCAAATATGGTGATGAGACTAACCGTTTGTATCGTCAAAACTTTGCGGTGACCTGGACAGGCGCATGGGATAACGGTATCAGCACCCGCACTTATGCGCAGTATGAAAACACCCGTAACTCACGCATGAATGAAGGCCTGGCGGGTGGAACGGAAGGCATCTTCTCTGATGATGGATTCACGACTATCCAGCTGGATGATGTTCTGCTGCACAGCGAAGTGAGCGTGCCGTTTGAGCTGGTGTTCAATCAAACCGCGACCATCGGCACGGAATGGAACCAGCAGCGTATGAAGGACAGCTCTTCAAATAGCCAGTCACTGGCGGGTGGCAATATTGAAGGCTTAACCAGCGGCACGCGTAGTCCTTATTCACAGGCTGAAATCTTTTCGCTGTTTGCAGAAGACAACATGGAAGTCACCGACAGCACCATGCTGACGCCAGCGTTGCGCTTTGATCATCACTCGATTGTCGGCAATAACTGGAGTCCGTCGCTGAACCTGTCGCAAGGTTTAGGCGACGACTTTACGCTGAAGCTCGGTATAGCGCGCGCTTATAAAGCGCCCAGCCTGTATCAAACCAACCCTAACTACGTGCTTTATAGCCGCGGTCAGGGATGTGCCGCCAGCGCAGGGGCCTGCTACCTGATAGGTAACGACGACCTGAAAGCCGAAACCAGTATTAACAAAGAAATTGGGCTGGAGTGGAAACACGAAGGCTATCAGGCTGGTGTCACCTGGTTCCGTAACGACTATCGCAACAAAATCGAAGCAGGTTATTTGCCTGAAGGGACGTCGAGCACTGGCACTACCGATGTCTATAAGTGGGAAAACGTACCGAAAGCGGTGGTTGAGGGCCTGGAAGGCACGTTGAATATTCCTTTCTCCGATACGGTGAAATGGAACAATAACATCACCTACATGCTGCAGAGTAAGAACAAGGAAACCGGCGATCGTTTGTCGATTATCCCGGAATATACGCTGAACTCTTCACTGAGCTGGCAGGCAACGCAGGATCTGTCGCTGCAAACGACGCTGACGTGGTACGGCACACAGACGCCGAAAAAATATAACTACAAAGGGGAAGCGGTCACCGGCAGCGAAAAAGACGAAGTTAGTCCTTACTCTGTCGTGGGTATGAGTGGAACCTATGACATTAATAAATACGCCAGCGTTACGGTCGGTATTGATAATCTGTTCGATAAGCGCCATTTCCGCGAAGGCAATGCGCAGACGACCGGTAACGCAACCACCGGGGCGTATATGTATGGCGCAGGTGCCAACACTTATAACGACGCGGGACGAACGTACTACATGAGTGTGAATACGCACTTCTAACCAGCAATAAAAAACGCAGCGGCTAACAAGTCCGCTGCGTTATTTTTATTTCACTCAATTATTCTTATTTATATCGCTATAAAGCCTGCTTTCGAAACGTACCAGCGGAATGCGCCGTTGTCGCTGATCTTCCGGTGGAACCGCGTAACCCGATAAGAACTGAACGAAAGCGACCCGCGCCCCGCTTGACGTCGTCATAAAGCCCGCCAGGTTATACACGCCCTGCAGCGAACCGGTTTTTGCCGAAACCTTGCCATCCAGCCCGGCTTCATGCAACCCGCCACGATATTGCAACGTACCGTCATAACCCGCCAGCGGCAGCATCGAAATATAATCCAGCGTGCTGTCGTTTTTAGCAATGTATTGCAGCGCCTGCATCATGGTGTCCGGCGAAACCAAATCGTGGCGCGATAAGCCGGAACCATCAACCTGGATACTGTTGCCCATATCAATATCCGCTTTCTGTTTCAGAATGCGGCGTACCGCATCTGAACCTGCACGGAAAGTACCGGGCACGTTGAAGTAATGATGACCAATCGTACGGAACACGGTGTCGGCGATCATATTATCTGATTTCTTCAACATTTTATGTAACAGCGTATGCAGTGGCGCAGACTGCGTTGACGCCAGCACCGTGGCGGGTGGGGTGGCTTGCGTCTGGCGCACTAAATGGCCGCTGTAATCGATGTCTGCTGCCTGAAGTTCAGATTTTAAGATCTCTCCCGCCCAGGCGGCACCATCCTGAACGGCGAAGGCCAGGGGCAAGGGTTCGGCGCGCTGACGCATACAGCCGGTTAAGGTGTAGCGGTTTAACTCGCCCGGCACGACATCCAGTTCGCAGTACTGCCCCTCGCCGCTGTTACGACCAATGGTACGCACCTGGCTTAACATATGCGCCGGATAGTAAGAGGCTATACGGACAAAGGCGTTTTCCCCTGGCGTATCGGCGCTATACAGTGAAACCGAGAAACAGTTTTTATCTACTATTGCCGCTCCTGGCGGGGCGCTAAAGCATTGGGTAAGGTCATTCCATGGCCAGCCTGGCGCCATGTCATGACTGGCAAATACCGAGGTGTCGATCACCAGGTTGCCTTTAATGTGCGTCACGCCCTGCTTTTTTAACGCGGCGACCATATTGCGCAGATCCTGACGGCTCAGGGTTGGATCCCCTGCAAAGCGTGCCACCAAATCACCGTTCAGCGTGCCATCAACCAGCGCGCCTTTCGTTTCAAACGTGGTTTGAAAGCGGTAATCTCCTCCCAGTTCCAGTAATGCCGCCAGTGCGGTGATCACTTTCATCGTACTGGCGGGCAGCGCCATCTGCTTGCCGTGATAATCAATGAGCGGGGCGGATGCGCCCACCTTCTGCACCAGCAGCGCTAAATTAGCGCCGTCGGGCAGGACCTTCATGTATTCATCTACGGGGGCGGCCTGGGCCTGCAGCATAAATGCACAGGTTAATCCGGTAACAAGTCGTAAAAATCGCATAATCTCGCGGTAACTGGCATATGAGGCCGTCAATACTACGTCCCTGGGCGGTGGAAAGTAAACGATGACCCGCAGGGAACTCTGGGTTAAAATGAGTATCAAATTGCAAAACCTTTTTCTGGCCCGGAACCTTTTCTGGGCCAGGATTCTTTTATTTGCAAAACGGGGTAACGCGCCGCAGAACGCTTTTTTCTGCAGTCACCGGTCAGGATGACACCGTTAAACAGGAAAGAAGACGAGGAGCTTAAATGAATCAGATTCCGATGACGTTAAGAGGCGCTGAAAGGTTGCGCGAAGAGCTGAACGAGCTGAAAACCGTGAAGCGTCCGCGCATTATTGCCTCTATCGCTGAAGCCCGCGAGCATGGCGATTTAAAAGAGAATGCGGAGTATCATGCTGCGCGTGAAGAGCAGGGTTTTTGTGAAGGCCGCATTCAGGAGATTGAAGCCAAACTCTCCAATGCACAGATTATCGATGTGACGCAAATGCCAAAAACCGGGCGCGTCATTTTTGGTGCGACGGTTAGCGTATTGAACCTTGATACCGACGAAGAGTCGACTTATCGCATCGTGGGTGACGACGAAGCGGATTTTAAACAAAATCTGATTTCGGTGAATTCTCCTATGGCGCGCGGGTTGGTAGGTAAAGAAGTTGATGAAGTGGCCATCATCAAAACACCGGGCGGCGATGTGGAATATGAGATCCTAAAGGTGGAATACCTTTAAGTTATTGCTACGCTTTGAAATGCCTTGAAGCACAATGTAAAGAAAGGAAAAAGGCCGCGCTGCGGCCTTTTACCCACTGTGAGAGCATGGCACTTTCTTTGCCCGGTTAACGTGGCAGAGAAATTTTGCTCTCTTTAGAAGGGCGATACAGCACCAGCGTTTTGCCGATCACCTGGACATTGTTGGCGCCGGTTTCACGCACGATGGCCTCAACGATCAGCTGCCTGGTTTCACGATCTTCCGAGGCGATTTTCACCTTAATCAATTCGTGATGCCCCAGGGCGTATTCGATCTCGGCCAGCACGCCTTCGGTCAGGCCGTTTCCACCGATCATTACGACCGGCTTAAGCGGATGGGCAAGACCTTTCAGGTGCTGTTTTTGTTTGGTACTTAGATTCATCGTATTTTTTTACTTACTCAGGGATTGAAAACGGTTCATTCTACCGCCATCTCGGGTATATCGCCAAATCGACGCAACCCATTGCGTGCAGGTTTATCGCTACGATGACGATTTAGTTGGAAAAATTATGACGGGTAAAAAGCGTTCAGCCAGTTCCAGTCGCTGGCTCCAGGAACACTTTAGCGATAAATATGTGCTTCAGGCACAGAAAAAAGGGTTGCGCTCGCGCGCCTGGTTTAAACTTGAGGAAATACAGCAGGGTGACAAGCTTTTCAAACCCGGTATGACCGTGGTAGATCTGGGCGCTGCACCCGGCGGCTGGTCGCAATATGCTGTACAGCAGATAGGTGCAAAAGGTCGGGTTATCGCTTGTGATATTCTACCGATGGATCCGATCGTAGGTGTTGATTTCCTTCAGGGCGATTTTCGTGAAGAATCGGTCATCAAGGCGCTGCTTGAGCGCGTTGGCGACCAAAAAGTCCAGGTTGTCATGTCTGATATGGCGCCGAATATGAGTGGTACACCTGCCGTAGATATTCCCCGGTCGATGTATTTAGTGGAGCTGGCGTTGGAAATGAGTCGGGATATTCTGGCCTCCGGCGGTAGCTTTGTAGTTAAAGTGTTTCAGGGAGATGGCTTCGATGAATACCTACGGGAAATTCGCTCCCTTTTTACGAAAGTGAAAATTCGGAAGCCGGACGCTTCACGTTCACGTTCGCGTGAAGTGTATATTGTGGCGACTGGGCGCAAACTATAACCCAATTGCTGGAGAAGCAGGCTGGATCGCTGCGATTCCATGTATGAAGGATATATAGTACCCTACGCTATCTGTTAACACCGTTGTAATATGAGGTTAATCCCTTGAGTGACATGGCGAAAAACCTGATTCTCTGGTTAGTCATCGCGGTCGTGCTGATGTCTGTATTCCAGAGCTTTGGGCCCAGCGAGTCGAATGGCCGAAGGGTTGATTATTCAACCTTCCTGTCGGAAGTGAACCAGGATCAGGTCCGCGAGGCACGTATTAACGGGCGTGAAATTAACGTAATCAAAAAAGACAGTAATAAATACACCACTTACATTCCTGTCAATGATCCCAAGTTGCTCGATAACCTCTTGACCAAAAACGTCAAAGTGGTTGGCGAACCGCCTGAAGAACCAAGCCTGTTGGCTTCCATCTTCATTTCATGGTTCCCGATGCTGCTGCTGATTGGCGTATGGATCTTCTTTATGCGGCAAATGCAGGGCGGCGGCGGCAAGGGCGCAATGTCCTTCGGCAAGAGCAAAGCCCGTATGTTGACGGAAGACCAGATTAAAACCACGTTTGCGGACGTTGCAGGGTGTGACGAAGCGAAGGAAGAAGTTGGCGAGCTGGTTGAATACCTGCGCGAGCCGAGCCGCTTCCAAAAACTGGGTGGTAAAATTCCGAAAGGCGTGCTGATGGTGGGGCCGCCAGGTACCGGTAAAACCCTGCTGGCGAAAGCAATCGCCGGTGAAGCAAAAGTGCCTTTCTTTACTATCTCTGGTTCTGATTTCGTCGAAATGTTCGTCGGTGTGGGCGCATCACGTGTGCGTGATATGTTCGAACAAGCGAAGAAAGCCGCGCCTTGTATCATTTTTATCGATGAAATCGATGCGGTGGGCCGTCAGCGTGGCGCCGGTTTAGGCGGTGGTCACGACGAACGTGAGCAGACGTTAAACCAGATGCTGGTTGAAATGGATGGTTTCGAAGGTAACGAAGGTATTATCGTTATCGCGGCAACTAACCGTCCTGATGTGCTTGACCCCGCGCTGCTGCGTCCAGGCCGCTTTGACCGTCAGGTTGTGGTTGGCTTGCCAGACGTACGTGGACGTGAGCAGATTCTGAAAGTGCATATGCGTCGCGTACCGTTGGCAACCGATATTGATGCTGCGATCATTGCGCGTGGTACGCCAGGCTTCTCTGGTGCGGATCTCGCGAACCTGGTGAATGAAGCGGCATTGTTTGCTGCCCGTTCTAATAAACGTGTTGTATCCATGGTTGAGTTCGAGAAAGCGAAAGACAAGATCATGATGGGTGCAGAACGCCGCTCCATGGTGATGACTGAATCGCAGAAAGAATCGACCGCGTACCACGAAGCCGGCCATGCCATTATTGGCCGACTGGTACCAGAACACGATCCGGTTCACAAAGTGACAATTATTCCACGCGGTCGGGCATTAGGTGTGACTTTCTTCCTGCCGGAAGGCGATGCTATCAGCGCCAGCCGCCAGAAACTGGAAAGCCAGATCTCCACGCTGTATGGCGGTCGTTTGGCAGAAGAGATCATCTACGGGGCTGAACATGTTTCGACTGGCGCGTCGAATGACATTAAAGTTGCGACTAACCTGGCGCGTAATATGGTCACTCAGTGGGGCTTTTCTGAAAAGCTAGGCCCGCTGCTGTATGCGGAAGAAGATGGTGAAATGTTCCTCGGCCGTTCAGTTGCCAAAGCGAAACACATGTCTGATGAAACGGCGCGTATTATCGATCAGGAAGTTAAGCATCTGATCGACAGTAACTACCAGCGTGCTCGTCAGATTCTGGGTGAAAATATGGATATCCTTCATGCGATGAAAGACGCGCTGATGAAGTATGAAACCATTGATGCACCGCAGATTGATGATCTGATGGCGCGTCGTGAAGTTCGCCCGCCAGCAGGCTGGGAAGATCCGGGCAGTAACAATTCTGACAACAGCGGTACGCCAAAGGCGCCACGTCCGGTTGATGAACCGCGCACGCCTAACCCTGGTAATACCATGTCAGAGCAGCTCGACAAATAAGACGTGACTTCGTTAAATAAAACCCCGGCTGGTCCGGGGTTTTTTACATCCTGAAATTGATACATAAGGAGTTTTTCGCCATGAAGCTGTTCGCTCGTGATTCCCATCTCGATTTATCCTTTCCCCATGTGATGGGTATTTTGAACGTCACGCCGGATTCCTTTTCTGATGGCGGTAAACATAACGCCCTGGTTGATGCACTGACACATACCAATGAAATGGTGAATGCGGGCGCAACCATTATTGATGTCGGCGGAGAATCAACGCGGCCTGGAGCCGATGAAGTCAGTGTTGAGGAAGAGCTGGAGCGCGTTATCCCGGTGGTGGAAGCCATCGCGCAGCGCTTTGAAGTATGGATTTCAGTGGATACCTCAAAAGCGGAAGTGATTCGCGAATCAGCACGAGTAGGCGCTCACATCATTAATGATATTCGATCGTTGACTGAACCGGGTGCGCTTGAAGCCGCTGCCGCTACTGGCTTGCCTGTTTGTCTGATGCATATGCAGGGAGAACCACGTACCATGCAGCAGGCACCGGAATATCACCATATTGTAAGCGAAGTGGACGCTTACTTCGCTAACCAGATCGCACGCTGTGAAGCGGCGGGTATCAAAAAAGAGAATCTGCTGCTCGACCCAGGCTTTGGTTTCGGTAAAAATCTCAGCCACAACTATGAATTACTGGCACATCTTAGCGACTTCCACCATTTTGGTCTGCCGCTGCTAGTCGGTATGTCGCGGAAATCGATGATTGGCCAGTTATTGAATGTCGGACCCGCGCAACGCTTAACCGGTAGCCTGACTTGCGCAGTCATTGCCGCAATGCAAGGCACACAAATCATTCGCGTACATGATGTTAAAGAAACGGTCGAGGCGATGCGCGTAGTCGAAGCGACACGGAGAGTAAAAGGATAAGCAGATATGAGCAATCGTAAATATTTCGGTACAGATGGTATTCGCGGCAAGGTGGGAGAAACGCCGATCACGCCTGACTTTGTACTGAAGCTGGGCTGGGCGGCGGGCAAAGTTCTGGCACGTCACGGCTCAAAAAAAATCATTATCGGCAAGGATACCCGTATTTCTGGTTATATGCTGGAATCGGCGTTAGAAGCAGGTCTGGCGGCAGCGGGCTTATCCGCAGCCTTTACTGGCCCGATGCCGACGCCAGCCATTGCCTACCTGACGCGCACCTTTCGCGCTGAGGCCGGTATCGTTATTTCTGCATCGCATAATCCTTTTGACGATAACGGCATCAAGTTTTTCTCTTCCGAAGGCACAAAATTGCCCGATGAGGTGGAAGAAGCGATTGAACTGGAAATGGAAAAGCCAATCACCTGTGTGGAGTCTGCTGCACTGGGACGCGCCAGCCGCATCGTCGATGCAGCCGGACGCTACATTGAATTTTGCAAAGGTACGTTCCCGAGCGAGTTAAACCTCAATGGCCTGAAAATTGTGGTGGATTGCGCAAATGGTGCCACTTATCACATCGCCCCGAATGTACTGCGTGAATTAGGCGCGACCGTCATCGCTATCGCGACACAACCCGATGGGATGAATATCAACAAAGAATGCGGCGCAACCGATCTGAAAACGCTTCAGCAGCGCGTACTCGCTGAAAAAGCGGATATCGGTTTAGCCTATGACGGTGATGGCGACCGCATCATGATGGTTGATCATCTGGGCGCAAAAGTGGATGGCGACCAAATCCTCTACATCATCGCGCGTGAAGGATTGCGTCAGGGCCAACTGCGCGGCGGCGTCGTAGGCACTCTGATGAGTAATATGGGGCTGGAGCTGGCACTTAAGCAGCTTGGTATCCCCTTTATCAGGGCAAAAGTTGGCGACCGCTACGTCCTGGAAAAAATGCAGGAAAAAGGCTGGCGGCTGGGAGCAGAAAACTCCGGCCACGTTATTTTGCTGGATAAGACCACCACCGGGGACGGTATTGTGGCAAGTTTGCAAGTGCTCACTGCAATGGTGCGTAATCATATGAGCCTGCATGATTTGTGTAGCGGTATGAAAATGCTGCCACAGGTGCTGGTGAATGTACGTTTTTCGGGCGAACACGATCCCCTACAAAGCGAATCAGTAAAAGAAGTCACTGCGGAAGTTGAAAAAACGCTGGCAGGTCGTGGCCGCGTTTTGTTACGTAAATCAGGTACTGAACCGCTGATTCGTGTCATGGTTGAAGGTGAAAATGAGTCGCAGGTCACTGAGTTAGCTAATCGCATCGCTGACCAGGTGAAGGCTATTTAAGCTGTATTAGTCGCGACTTGATCTGACACTGGACCTTGAAAGGTTGAGAGTTACCGGTTTTGATATGGGTGTCTAATCCTTATACAAAACACGAGGTAACTCTCATGCTTCATACTAACAATCCCATCATCAAACACAAAGCCGGCCTGCTCAATCTGGCCGAAGAACTCGGTAACGTATCAAAAGCCTGTAAAATCATGGGGGTGTCACGCGACACATTCTACCGCTACCAGGAGCTAGCTGAAGAAGGCGGCATTGACGCGCTGGTTAATCAAAACCGTCGGGTACCCAACCTGAAGAATCGGGCCGATGAAGCCACTGAACGGGCGGTTGTTGAGTACGCCGTTGAGTTCCCGGCCCACGGTCAGCACCGGACCAGTAATGAGCTGCGTAAAAAAGGCGTGTTTATCTCCGGCAGCGGCGTGCGCTCCATCTGGCAACGACATGACCTGGAGAACTTCCGTAAGCGGCTGAAGGCGCTTACGGAAAAGGTCGCCAGAGAAGGCATTGTGCTTACCGATGCTCAAATCGCCGCACTGGAGAAGAAGGTGCACGATGACGAAGCCTGCGGTGAAATCGAAACGGCTCACCCGGGTTATCTGGGGTCGCAGGACACCTTCTACGTTGGGAATCTGAAAGGCGTTGGCCGCATCTACCAGCAGACGTTCGTGGATACGTACTCGAAAATGGCTCACTGCAAGCTGTATACGAGTAAAACGCCGATCACTGCAGCCGACCTGCTTAATGATCGGGTACTGCCGTTCTATGAGGCTCAGGGGCTGCCGATGCTGAGAATACTGACCGACAGGGGCACAGAGTACTGCGGTAAAGTAGAGCAACATGATTATCAGCTGTATCTGGCCATCAACGATATCGACCATACGAAAACGAAAGCGATGTCCCCGCAGACGAACGGTATCTGCGAGCGCTTCCATAAAACCATTTTGCAGGAGTTTTATCAGGTTACGTTCCGCAAGAAGCTATATGCAGACCTGGAGAGCCTGCAAATGGATCTGGACAACTGGTTGTGGCATTACAATAATGAGCGAACTCATCAGGGGAAAATGTGCTGCGGGCGTACGCCAATGGCCACGTTACTTGATGGAAAACGGGTCTGGGCAGAAAAGAATCTGAACCAGATTTAATCTGACAGACACCTGTATAAATAACCGGTAACTGTCAGATCAGGTCTGAGCTAGTACATTTAAGCGGATGACAGGCGGTTCTGCTTATCGAACCGCCTGTAAAATCACCGGGATGGCGCTTTTTTCCGCAAACGGCGTGCGTGGCGTAAATTGCACTTGCAGAGGTTTGCGCCTTTGGTTAGTATTCACACCCGCTTCTGATGGGCGATGACGAGATACCCCATCAATACTGGTTGAAGCTTTAACTGTGCGATTATCGTGCAAGGAACAGGTTGAATATGTACGAAGCTCTTTTAGTTGTTTTCCTTATTGTGGCTATCGCCCTTGTGGGTTTGATCATGCTGCAGCAAGGCAAAGGCGCTGATATGGGAGCCTCATTCGGTGCAGGCGCATCCGGCACGCTGTTTGGTTCTACGGGTTCAGGTAACTTTATGACCCGCATGACTGGCATCCTGGCGGCATTGTTCTTCATCATCAGCCTGGTTCTCGGTAACCTGAACAGCAATAAAACTTCGAAAGGAAGCGAGTGGGAAAACCTTTCAGCGCCAGCGCAGTCTCAGCAGACTGAACAGCCAGCGCAACCGGCAACGCCGGGTAACGATATTCCAAAATAATTCGTCAATGCTTGCGACGCAACTGATTCACGTTGCGGTCTGAAAAGTGCCGAGGTGGTGGAATTGGTAGACACGCTACCTTGAGGTGGTAGTGCCCGATTGGGCTTACGGGTTCAAGTCCCGTCCTCGGTACCAAATCTTAGTATTACTTGCATTCTATGCTTGTTCGGCGTAATATTCGCCACGTTTTCGGACGCGGGGTGGAGCAGCCTGGTAGCTCGTCGGGCTCATAACCCGAAGGTCGTCGGTTCAAATCCGGCCCCCGCAACCACTTTCCCTTAGCGTTCTTTTTCAAATATACTGTGTGCATCTACGGGCGCATTTACAGCGAATTTTAAAAAAATTCTTTTGGATTGTGTCCGGGCCGCTTTGCGGCATACAGGGTCCAGTGATAAAAAGCCCCGAATTTTCGGGGTTTTTTGTTATTAGTGAATCGTAATACTGGGCTTTAGGCCCTTTTTTTATGTCTTGGGGGTGGGCTTGTCCACATTAGAGCAAAAATTGACAGAGTTGGTATCGGCTCCAGTAGAAGCGCTGGGCTACGAACTGGTGGGAATTGAATTCGTTCGTGGTCGCACATCCATTCTGCGCATCTATATTGATAGTGAAGATGGCATCAATGTCGATGATTGTGCGGATGTCAGCCACCAGGTAAGCGCAGTAATGGATGTGGAAGATCCCATTACCGTGCCTTACAACCTTGAAGTGTCCTCACCGGGGCTCGATCGTCCGCTGTTTACCGCTGAACATTATGTGCGCTTTACAGGTGATGAAGTGAGTCTGGTGCTGCGTATGGCCGTTCAAAACCGCCGTAAATGGCAAGGGATCATTAAGTCTGTTGAAGGCGAGATGATCACGGTAAACGTTGAGGGTAACGATGAAGTGTTCGCGCTGAGTAATATTCAGAAAGCGAACCTGGTCCCCCACTTTTAAAAGTCCGGATTGAGGCTAACCAGGATGAATAAAGAGATCTTAGCTGTTGTAGAAGCCGTTTCTAACGAAAAAGCCCTGCCGCGTGAGAAAATCTTCGAAGCGCTGGAGAGCGCGCTGGCTACTGCGACCAAGAAAAAGTACGAGCAAGAAATTGACGTACGCGTAAGCATTGATCGCAGAAGCGGCGATTTCGATACGTTCCGCCGTTGGGAGATCGTAGAAGAGGTTACACAACCGACCCGCGAGATCACGCTGGATGCGGCCCGCTTCGAAGATGAAGCATTCAATCTGGGCGAATATGTTGAAGATCAGATTGAATCGGTGACCTTCGACCGCATCACTACCCAAACCGCGAAACAGGTTATCGTACAAAAAGTACGTGAAGCTGAACGCGAAATGGTGGTTGATCAGTTCCGCGAGCAGGAAGGCGAAATTATTACTGGCGTGGTGAAAAAAGTTAACCGCGACAATATTTCGCTGGATTTAGGTAACAATGCCGAAGCGGTTATTCTGCGTGAAGACATGTTGCCGCGCGAAAACTTCCGCCCAGGCGACCGCATTCGCGGCGTGCTGTATTCAGTGCGCCCAGAAGCGCGTGGCGCGCAGCTGTTTGTGACCCGCTCTAAACCAGAGATGTTGATCGAACTGTTCCGCATTGAAGTGCCTGAAATTGGCGAAGAAGTGATCGAAATTAAAGCCGCAGCTCGTGATCCGGGTTCGCGTGCCAAGATCGCGGTAAAAACGAATGACAAACGTATCGATCCAGTGGGTGCCTGTGTAGGCATGCGCGGCGCGCGTGTCCAGGCTGTTTCCAGCGAACTGGGTGGCGAGCGCATCGATATTGTTCTGTGGGACGACAACCCGGCACAGTTTGTTATTAACGCCATGGCTCCGGCTGATGTGGCATCAATCGTGGTGGATGAAGATAATCACACCATGGATATCGCTGTTGAAGCTGGCAATCTGGCTCAGGCGATCGGTCGTAACGGCCAAAACGTGCGTCTGGCTTCCCAGTTAAGTGGTTGGGAACTGAACGTGATGACTGTCGATGATCTGCAAGCTAAGCATCAAGCTGAAGCGCACGCCGCCATCGATATGTTCACTAAACATCTCGACATCGATGAAGACTTCGCCACCGTATTGGTAGAAGAAGGATTCTCCTCGCTGGAAGAGTTGGCTTATGTGCCAATCGACGAGTTGCTGGAAATCGACGGTCTCGACGAAGAGACTATAGAAGCCCTGCGTGAACGAGCAAAAAATGCGTTAACCACCCTGGCATTAGCGAAAGAAGAGAGCCTTGGTAATCAGGAGCCCGCTGAGGATCTTCTGAATCTTGAAGGCCTGGATCGTGCGCTGGCTTATCGCCTGGCAGCAAAAGGCGTTTGCACGCTGGAAGATCTCGCTGAGCAAGGTGTTGACGATCTGACGGATATTGAAGGTTTGACTGATGAGCAAGCTGGCGCGCTAATTATGGCCGCTCGAAATATCTGCTGGTTCGGCGATGACGCGTAATAACAGGAAGGAACAGCATGACAGATGTAACCGTAAAATCGCTGGCCGCAGAAATTCAGACTCCGGTCGATCGCCTGGTACAGCAATTTGCTGATGCGGGGATCCCTAAGTCTGAAAACGACGCAGTGTCCCAGCACGAGAAAGAAACCTTACTGTCTCACCTGAATCGTGAGCATGGTCAGGCCGGTTCAGGCAAGCTGACGTTGCAGCGCAAAACGCGTAGCACCTTGAATATTCCAGGCACCGGGGGTAAAAGTAAGTCGGTGCAAATTGAAGTCCGCAAAAAGCGCACATACGTGAAAGGCGATGCAGAATCTGAGCAAGCTCAGGCAGAAGCAGAAGCTGAGGCGCAGCGTGTAGCGGAAGAGCAGGCGCAACGCGAGGCTGAAGAGAAAGCCCGTCGCGAAGCTGAACAAAAAGCGCAACGTGAAGCCGAAGAAAAAGCCAGGCGCGAAGCCGCTGACAAGGCCAAACGTGCAGCAGCGGAAAACGAGAAAGTGACAAATCAACCTACCGATCACGCGACCAGGGCTGCGCAGTCTGACAAAGCCCGTCGCGAAGCAGAAGCTGCCGAACTGAAGCGTAAGGCTGAAGAAGAAGCCCGCCGCAAGCTCGAAGAAGCGGCGCGTCTCGCAGCTGAAGAAGCCCGCCGTCTGGCCGAAGAAAAAGCGGCTGAATGGGAAAAACCGGAAGAAGAAGATAAAGGCGATTATCACGTCACGACTTCTACGCACGCACGCCAGGCAGAAGACGAGAACGATCGTCAGGTCGAAGCTGGTCGTGCACGTACTCGCAGCACCAAAGCAGCGCGTCCGGCGAAAAAAGGCAACAAGCATTCAGAAGCCAAAACTGACCGTGAAGAAGCGCGTGCCGCTATTCGTGGCGGTAAAGGTGGCAAACATCGTAAGCCAAGCGCGTTACAGCAGAGCTTCAACAAACCCGCTCAGGCCGTTAACCGCGATGTCATCATCGGTGAAACCATCACCGTAGCCGAGCTGGCTAACAAGATGGCGGTGAAAGGTTCGCTGGTCATTAAAGCAATGATGAAGATGGGCGCCATGGCGACTATCAACCAGGTTATCGATCAGGAAACCGCTCAGCTGGTTGCTGAAGAAATGGGCCATAAAGTTACCCTTCGTCGTGAAAACGAGTTGGAAGAAGCGGTAATGGGCGATCGTGATACCGATGCGGCGCAGGAGTCTCGTGCACCCGTTGTGACTATCATGGGCCACGTTGACCACGGTAAAACTTCCTTGCTGGATTACATTCGCTCCACCAAAATCGCCTCTGGCGAAGCGGGCGGCATTACTCAGCATATCGGTGCTTATCACGTCGAAACTGACAATGGCATGGTGACGTTCCTTGACACCCCAGGTCACGCCGCGTTTACCGCGATGCGTGCGCGTGGTGCTCAGGCAACGGACATCGTTATCCTGGTTGTTGCAGCGGATGATGGCGTCATGCCACAGACCATTGAAGCAATCCAGCATGCCAAAGCGGCGAAAGTGCCGGTTGTGGTGGCTGTGAACAAGATTGATAAGCCAGAAGCCGATCCAGACCGTGTTAAGAATGAGCTGACACAGTACGGTATCATCCCGGAAGAGTGGGGCGGCGAAAACATGTTCGTCAACGTTTCTGCAAAAGCCGGAACCGGTATTGATGACCTGCTTAACGCCATTCTGCTGCAAGCGGAAGTTCTCGAATTAACAGCTATTCGTGAAGGTATGGCGAGCGGTGTCGTTATCGAATCGTTCCTCGACAAAGGTCGTGGTCCGGTTGCGACCGTGCTGGTACGTGAAGGTACGCTGAACAAAGGCGACATCGTACTGTGCGGCTTCGAATATGGTCGCGTTCGTGCGATGCGTGATGAACTGGGTCGTGAAGTGGCGGAAGCGGGTCCTTCTATCCCGGTTGAAATTCTGGGCCTGTCTGGCGTTCCGGCTGCGGGTGATGAAGCGACCGTAGTGCGTGACGAGAAAAAAGCACGTGAAGTTGCGCTGTATCGTCAGGGTAAATTCCGCGAAGTGAAACTGGCGCGCCAGCAGAAGTCGAAGCTGGAGAATATGTTCGCCAACATGACTGAAGGCGAAGTGTCCGAGTTGAACATCGTGCTGAAAGCTGACGTACAGGGTTCTGTGGAAGCTATCTCCGACTCCTTGCTAAAACTTTCTACCGACGAAGTGAAAGTGAAGATTGTTGGCTCTGGCGTAGGCGGTATCACAGAAACCGACGCCACCCTGGCAGCAGCTTCGAACGCCATTATCCTGGGCTTTAACGTGCGTGCCGATGCATCAGCGCGTCGCGTCATTGACGCGGAAAGCGTGGACCTGCGCTACTACTCGGTCATCTATAACCTGATCGATGAAGTGAAAGCAGCCATGAGCGGCATGTTGGCACCGGAGTATAAACAGCAGATTATTGGTCTGGCTGAAGTCCGTGATGTGTTCAAATCACCGAAATTTGGCGCTATCGCAGGTTGCATGGTGACGGAAGGTAATATCAAACGTCACAATCCAATTCGCGTTCTGCGTGACAACGTGGTGATTTACGAAGGTGAACTGGAATCACTGCGTCGCTTTAAAGATGACGTTAATGAAGTTCGTAACGGCATGGAGTGTGGTATCGGCGTTAAGAACTATAACGACGTCCGTACTGGCGACATGATTGAAGTCTTTGAAGTGATTGAAGTTAAACGCACCATCGCATAAATATCCGCTGATGTGATGCAATTTGGGAGGCCGCTGGCCTCCCGAATTATTTTGGAGAAATGATTATGGCGAAAGAATTTGGTCGCCCGCAGCGCGTATCACAAGAGCTGCAAAAAGAGATAGCGATGATTCTGCAGCGCGAAATTAAAGATCCACGTCTGGGCATGATGGTTACCGTCTCCGGCGTTGAGGTCTCACGCGATCTCGCTTATGCCAAAGTGTTTGTCACCTTCCTCAACGACAAAGATGAAGAAGCGGTGAAAAACGGCCTGAAAGCACTGAAAGAAGCGTCTGGCTATATTCGCATTCTGCTGGGCAAAGCGATGCGCCTGCGCATCGTGCCTGAACTGACCTTTTTCTACGACAACTCACTGATAGAAGGGATGCGTATGTCTAATCTCGTGAGTAGCGTCGTGAAAAACGATGCTGAACGTCGTGGAACAGATGCAAAGGATGAGGACGAGGAAGCGTAATGAGTCGTCCCCGTCGACGCGGCCGTGATGTCCATGGCGTTCTGCTGTTGGATAAGCCGCAAGGTGCCTCTTCCAATGATGTTCTGCAAAAGGTGAAGCGTATTTTTAACGCAAACCGGGCAGGCCATACTGGCGCGCTTGATCCGCTGGCAACCGGCATGCTGCCGATTTGCCTGGGAGAAGCGACCAAGTTTTCCCAGTATTTGTTAGATTCCGATAAGCGCTATCGCGTTATCGCCCGTCTTGGCGAGCGTACTGATACGTCGGATGCCGACGGCAACGTGGTGCAAACGCGCCCGGTCACTTTTACTCAGGCTGAACTGGATGCTGCGCTGGATAGTTTCCGTGGCGAGACGCAACAGATTCCGTCAATGTTCTCAGCATTGAAGTATCAGGGACGACCGCTCTACGAATATGCGCGTCAGGGCATTGAAATAGCGCGAGATGCGCGCCCCATCACCGTCTACGAATTGCAATTTATTCGCTGGCACGATGATGAGCTGGAGCTGGAAATCCATTGTTCCAAAGGGACGTATATTCGCACCATTATCGATGATCTGGGCGAGAAGCTCGGCTGCGGTGCCCACGTCATTATGTTGCGCCGCGTGCAGGTTGCGCGGTATCCCTTTGAAAAAATGGTAACGCTGGAGCAGCTTAATGCGCTGCTTAACGCCGCCACTGAAGCAGGAATTCCGCTTGCTGAGCAACTTGATCCGCTGTTGTTGCCAATGGATAGTCCGGCCTCTGCTTTTCCGGAAGTTAATCTGCCTTCGACGGTTGCAGCCTACTTCAGGCAAGGGCAGCCGGTACAGGCCAGCAATACCCCCCCGGAAGGATTAGTACGCGTTACGGAAGGGGATGAACGCAAGTTCATTGGCATGGCCGAAATTGCTGATGATGGACGTGTGGCGCCACGTCGTCTGGTGGTTGAGTACCAGGATTGAGCCATGCGCTGTTTTCGCCTGACGGGACATTTGCGTTGCCATCGGGCGAAGAGTAGAATGGCGCGGCTTTAAAGCGGGATGCTGAATTAGAGATCGGCACCCATACATTCATTTAACTGGAGTTTATTATGTCTCTAAGCGTAGAAACTAAAGCAGAGATCGTTGCTAAATATGGTCGTGGCGCTAACGACAGCGGTTCAACCGAAGTTCAGGTTGCACTGTTGACCGCGCAGATCAACCATCTGCAGGGCCACTTCTCTGAGCACAAAAAAGACCACCACAGCCGCCGCGGTCTGCTGCGTATGGTATCTCAGCGTCGTAAGCTGCTGGATTACCTGAAGCGTAAAGACGTTGCACGCTACAGCAGCCTGATTGAAAGCCTCGGTCTGCGTCGCTAAGTCTGAAGAATCTGATCAAGGACATCACGCAGACAGTTTGCAAAAAATCGTCTACGATCAGATTCGTGCGAGTTTCGCGAAAAGGGGGCCTTTATGGCCCCTTTTTTCGAGCAATCGGCAGCAATCCAGACCAAACTCATGTATTGTTGCTTAGAGTGATCTTCGATTGCAGAGGTTCGCGCGGCTAATGAGAGGCTTTACCGCAGGGGCGGTTAAGGGTTGTCATTAGTCGCGAGGATGCAACAGAAGATCGGTAATCAATGGCAGGCTAAAGATAGCTCTGCCCCGAAGTTAAGGATGTTAATTTTGCTGAACCCGATCGTACGCAAATTCCAATATGGTCAGCATACCGTCACGCTGGAAACCGGCATGATGGCACGCCAGGCCACTGCAGCCGTTATGGTGAGCATGGATGATACGGCAGTATTCGTTACCGTTGTTGGCCAGAAAAAAGCTAAGCCAGGTCAGGATTTCTTCCCACTGACTGTAAACTATCAAGAACGTACCTATGCTGCTGGTCGTATCCCTGGAAGCTTCTTCCGTCGTGAAGGCCGTCCAAGCGAAGGCGAAACGCTGATTGCGCGTCTGATTGACCGCCCGGTTCGCCCGTTGTTCCCGGAAGGTTTTGTTAACGAAGTTCAGGTTATCGCTACCGTCGTTTCGGTAAACCCGCAGGTTCATCCAGACATCGTTGCGATGATTGGTGCTTCTGCTGCGCTGTCTCTGTCTGGTATCCCATTCAACGGCCCAATCGGTTCTGCGCGCGTCGGTTACATCAACGACCAATACGTACTGAACCCAACTGCGGATGAGCTCAAACAATCTCGTCTGGATCTGGTTGTTGCCGGTACGCAGAATGCGGTACTGATGGTTGAATCTGAAGCTGACGTGCTCACTGAAGAACAAATGCTGGGCGCGGTCGTTTTCGGCCACGATCAGCAGCAGATTGTTATCGAAAATATTAATGCGCTGGTTGCCGAAGCGGGCAAACCACGTTGGGACTGGCAACCAGAAGCGACCAACGATGCACTCAATACACGCATCGCTGCGTTGGCTGAAACGCGCCTGAGTGATGCTTACCGCATTACAGAAAAACAGCAGCGCTACGAGCAGATCAACCTGATCAAAAGCGAAACTACTGCTGCTCTGCTGGCGGAAGACGAAACGCTGGACGAAGGTGAAATCAGCGATCTGCTGCACGCTATTGAGAAGAACGTGGTACGTACCCGTATTCTGAATGGTGAGCTGCGCATTGACGGCCGTGAAAAAGATATGATCCGTGGCCTGGACATTCGTACTGGCGTGTTACCCCGTACTCATGGCTCTTCACTGTTTACCCGTGGCGAAACGCAGGCGCTGGTTACCGCGACGCTAGGGACTACGCGTGATGCGCAGAATCTGGATGAGCTGATGGGTGAACGTACCGACAGCTTCCTGTTCCACTATAACTTTCCTCCTTACTCCGTTGGCGAAACCGGTATGGTTGGTTCGCCGAAGCGTCGTGAAATTGGTCACGGTCGTCTGGCGAAGCGTGGTGTGTTGGCCGTTATGCCAAAAGCGGAAGATTTTCCTTACACCGTGCGCGTAGTGTCAGAAATCACCGAATCAAACGGCTCATCGTCCATGGCTTCGGTCTGTGGTGCTTCACTGGCATTGATGGATGCAGGCGTGCCGATTAAAGCCGCTGTTGCAGGTATCGCAATGGGCCTGGTGAAAGAGGGCGAGAAGTTTGTTGTTCTGTCTGACATCCTGGGCGATGAAGATCACCTTGGCGACATGGACTTCAAAGTCGCGGGTAGCCGTGATGGCGTAACTGCGCTGCAGATGGACATCAAAATCGAAGGTATCACCCGCGAAATCATGCAGGTAGCGCTGAACCAGGCTAAGGGTGCACGTCTGCATATCCTGGGCGTTATGGAACAGGCAATCAGCACACCGCGTACCGAGATTTCTGAATTTGCACCACGCATCTACACCATCAAAATCAATTCAGACAAGATCAAGGATGTTATCGGTAAAGGCGGTTCAGTGATTCGTGCGCTGACTGAAGAAACCGGTACGACCATTGAAATCGAAGATGACGGTACCGTGAAAATTGCGGCCACCGACGGTCTGAAAGCGAAAGAAGCTATTCGCCGCATCGAAGAAATTACAGCTGAAATCGAAGTGGGCCGCATTTACAATGGTAAAGTAACGCGCATTGTTGATTTCGGTGCTTTTGTTGCGATCGGCGGCGGTAAAGAAGGCCTGGTGCATATTTCGCAAATCGCCGATAAGCGTGTTGAGAAAGTCACTGACTATCTGCAGATGGGTCAGGAAGTACCGGTCAAGGTGATGGAAGTTGATCGTCAGGGTCGCGTACGTCTGAGCATTAAAGAAGCGACAGAAGCCGCGCCGCAGGTTGAAGAAGCTGCAGCGAGCACACCTGACGCTGAGTAATACGTTCCTGATTTGCCTCTCCTTGCCTGGCGGGGAGAGGCGTTTGTGTTATCGCGAGGGCGGGAATCCTTGTGCACAGCAGGCGGATGACAGGACGGTTATCCCAATGTTTGTATTCGGGAGTGGGAAATGAAGCCTTTTTTGCGCTGGTGTTTTGTTGCGACAGCTTTAACGCTGGCAGGATGCAGCAACTCCAATTGGCGTAAGAACGAAGTTCTTGCAGTACCTCTACAGCCCACACTGCAACAGGAAGTGATTCTGGCGCGTATGGAACAAATACTTGCCAGTCGCGCCCTCACCGATGATGAACGCGCACAGCTGTTATATGAGCGCGGAGTGTTGTATGATAGTCTAGGTCTACGGGCATTAGCGCGGAACGATTTCTCGCAAGCGTTGTCTATTAGACCTGATATGCCGGAAGTATTTAATTACCTCGGCATATATTTAACGCAGGCGGGCAATTTTGATGCCGCCTATGAAGCGTTTGATTCTGTACTTGAGCTTGATCCAACTTACAACTATGCGCATTTAAACCGTGGTATCGCCCTCTATTACAGCGGTCGATACAAGTTAGCGCAAGATGATCTGCTGGCGTTTTATCAAGACGATCCTAACGATCCTTTCCGCAGTTTGTGGCTCTATCTCGTTGAACGTGAGACAGATGTCGACAAAGCAAAAGTAACGTTGCAACAGCGTTATGACAAAGCGGTTCGAGATCAATGGGGATGGAATATTGTCGAGTTCTACCTTGGCGACATCAGCGAAAAAACGCTGATGGAACGTCTCAAGGCAGACGCAACGGATAATACCTCGCTCGCTGAACATCTCAGTGAAACCAACTTCTATTTAGGTAAGTACTACCTAAGTCTGGGGGAGAAGGACGACGCGAAAGCGTTGTTCAAACTGGCGGTGGCCAACAACGTAAACAACTTTGTTGAACACCGATACGCATTGTTGGAACTGGCGCAACTCGGCCAGGCACAAGACGATTTATCAGAATCTGACCAGCAATAGCTGACGAACTTTTATTGCCTGAATACCTGTAAAGTCATCATCTTCAAGGGTGAAGGCTTTTTTGTTCGTCAAAACTTTTAATTTGAGCCGGTTCACACTTTTTGATGAAAATGACTGAAAGTTTTCACGACGAGTTATGTAGACTGGCCGCCGAAATCTACGAGGCACGTGTACTACATGACTGATATTCAAACCACTTTTGCTGACCTTGGCCTGAACGCCGACATCCTCGAATCACTGAACGGTATGGGTTACGTTAAACCCTCTCCAATCCAGGCTGAGTGTATTCCTCACCTGCTGGCTGGCCGTGATGTGTTGGGTATGGCGCAGACCGGGAGTGGTAAAACTGCGGCCTTCTCACTGCCGCTGTTAAACAACATTGATCCAACCGTCAAAGCACCACAAATTCTGGTGCTGGCACCCACCCGCGAATTGGCGGTTCAGGTTGCTGAAGCTGTAACTGAATTCTCTAAACATATGCGCGGCCTGAATGTTGTGGCCCTTTACGGCGGCCAACGTTACGACGTACAGCTGCGCGCCCTGCGCCAGGGGCCACAAGTTGTTGTGGGTACGCCTGGCCGTCTGCTAGACCATTTGAAACGCGGTACGTTAGATCTGTCTAATCTGCGTGGTCTGGTGCTGGACGAAGCTGATGAAATGCTGCGTATGGGCTTCATCGAGGACGTTGAAACTATCATGGCGCAGATTCCAGAAGGTCATCAGACCGCTCTGTTCTCTGCCACCATGCCGGAAGCGATCCGTCGTATCACTAAACGCTTCATGAAAGATCCGCAGGAAGTGCGAATCCAGTCAAGCCTGACTACGCGCCCGGACATCAGCCAGTCTTACTGGACCGCTTACGGTCGCAAAACTGACGCGCTGGTTCGCTTCCTTGAGTCTGAAGATTTTGATGCCGCTATCATCTTCGTACGTACTAAAAACGCAACTCTGGAAGTGGCCGAAGCGCTGGAGCGTAGCGGTTATAACAGTGCTGCACTGAATGGTGACATGAATCAGGCCCTGCGTGAGCAGACACTGGAGCGCCTGAAAGATGGTCGTCTGGACATCCTGATTGCTACCGATGTTGCTGCTCGTGGTCTGGACGTTGAGCGTATCAGCCTGGTTGTTAACTATGACATCCCGATGGACGCAGAATCATACGTTCACCGTATTGGTCGTACCGGTCGTGCTGGCCGTGCTGGTCGTGCGCTGCTGTTCGTTGAGAACCGCGAGCGCCGCCTGCTGCGCAACATCGAACGCACCATGAAGCTGACTATCCCGGAAGTTGAGCTGCCAAATGCAGAGCTGCTGGGTCAGCGTCGTCTGGCTAAGTTTGCGGCTAAAGTTCAGCAGCAGCTGGAAAGCAGCGATCTGGATATGTATCGTGCGCTGCTGGCTAAGTTACAGCCGGAAGAAGAGCTGGATATGGAAACGCTGGCTGCTACGCTGCTGAAAATGGCGCAAGGCGAACGTCCGCTGATCCTGCCACCAGATGCACCGCGTCCACAGCGCCGTGAGTTCCGCGATCGTGATGACCGTGATGGTCGTCGTGACGGCCGCGAATCTCGTGGTTCACGCGACAGCCGTGATGGCGATCGTCCTCGTCGCGAGCGTCGTGATGTTGGCGAAATGCAGCTGTACCGCATTGAAGTTGGCCGTGATGATGGGGTTGAAGTTCGTCACATTGTTGGCGCGATTGCTAACGAAGGCGACATCAGCAGCCGTTACATTGGTAACATCAAACTGTTCGGTACGCACTCAACTATCGAGCTGCCAAAAGGCATGCCGGGCGAGGTACTGCAACACTTTACTCGCACGCGTATTCTGAATAAGCCGATGAATATGCAACTGCTGGGTGATGCACAGCCGCACGAAGGCCGTGGCGGTGAGCGTCGTTCAGGTGGTCGTGACTTCGGTGGCGAGCGTCGTGGTGGCGGTGCGGGTCGTGAAGGCGGTCGTCGTTTCTCTTCTGAACGCCCTGGCGGCCGTGAAGGCGCTGGACGTAGCTTCAACCGCGAAGGCGGTCGTGGCCCTCGTCGTGAAGATGGTGCTGCACCACGTCGTCGTGATGCATAAAACTGAGCGGGGCAGCAATGCCCGCTAAGTGGTGACCAGCCTTAGCGCGGGTTACTGTTTTCTGTACGCTAAAACGCCTGATGCATTGCATCAGGCGTTTTTATTTCAGGCCAGGTAAGCGCTGGCTACTTACATTCCTCACCCATCCCTACCTTCGCGCCTTTCCGTGTCTGCCAAACTCATCCTGACTCTTTGTTTCTGCAAACCAGTAAGCCTTTCTTACTGCCCGTTTCGACGCAGCAGAATTTGCTAACGGCATGGTGCAAAAACCAGCCGTCATTAAATGAAAGATATTTATGATGACGAAGCGGACAGATTATTGGGGAGTAACAACGTGCCTCGCCGTTTTGCCATCCATAAGCCGACAGGTAAGCGCGACTCTTTATCAACTGGCGGTGAGGGGCACAGAGCGATAAGCCGCCCCACCGCAGCCTGGATTACAACGCGCGGGCGGCGTCCATTGCGATGGCAAATGAACGCAAACGTGCTTGCGGGTCATGGATCTGACCATTAACCATAATCTCATCAGCCTGCGTTTCGCGCAGCAGAGCCGCTAAACCGTGGCGTATTTTATCGCCATCACCGACTAATGACATGCTCAACGCCTGCTGCACGCCGTACTGTTCTGACGGCGACCACAGGCTATCCATGTTCTGTACGGGCGCAGGTAACGGGCCAGGTTTGCCACGACGCAGGTTGATAAATTGCTGCTGCTGCGAAGTAAACAGGAAGCGCGCATCCTTATCACTGTCGGCGGCAACGACATTAATACATACCGTCGCGTAAGGCCTGGCAAGCCGTGCAGAGGGCTGGAAGTTTTCGCGATAAAGATGCAGAGCCTGGAACAGCTGGTCCGGCGCAAAATGCGAGGCAAAAGCAAACGGCAAGCCCATTTTTGCAGACAGTTGGGCGCTATAAAGACTGGATCCCAACAGCCACACCGGAATTTTCATCCCTAAACCCGGCACGGGCTGCACGGGCGGCTGCTCATCTGTTTCTGCATCGAACCAGTTGATAAGTTCCTGAACATCATCCGGGAAGGTGTCGGCCTGAGCGCTGGAAAGATGTCGACGCAGTGCCATCATGGTGCGCTGGTCTGAGCCAGGCGCGCGGCCTAAGCCCAGATCAATACGGCCAGGATAAAGTGAGGCGAGCGTACCAAACTGCTCGGCAATGACCAGCGGCGCGTGGTTAGGCAGCATAATTCCGCCCGAACCTAATTGCAGTTTTTCAGTATTCGCCGCGAGATAACCAATCAGCACCGCAGTTGCCGCGCTGGCAATGCCGGTCATATTATGGTGCTCAGCCAGCCAGTAGCGCTGATAGCCTAACGCTTCAGCCTGACGCGCCAGCGCCAGTGAGTTATGGAAAGCGTCACGCGGCGTGGCGCCTTGTGGAATCGGGGCCAGATCCAAAACGGAAAGGCGGACGTTTTTTTTCTCAGACATGGGTACTCCAAAGTGTATGGCGCAAGCGTTAAATCCTGCTCCAACCAGTATTATGCATCCTTACCCATATTAAAACTGTTAACGTTAGCCGGAATATAGCCTGTATGTGCCTTTCATTCGGGCTATGTCAGAACCATAGCCGTCAGCCTGCGCCAGTACCCGTTGCATTCGTTGCCGTTCGCTAACATCAGCGGCGCCTGGCGCGCGTGCGATTTAACGCGCCGCCCCCTGGGATAATGGATACAGCAGGTTCCGCAGGCACCTTTGGCTCGATTTTCTGAGCGAACACGTCAACAGCGCCAGCGCACCACACCGCCCGGATGCGCAAGAGCGTTAATCGCCACCTACAATTTACGGCGATGCAGATGATGCTGATGGAGATAACGTGCGGCTTTCGCCAGTTTTTATCCATGAGTTTCAAACCGGCAAAATGGCGTGCGTTGGTGTTATCTTTCAGGCCGACACAGACCGCATCCGCCCCACCGCGGTTCGCAGGGCGGTCAGAGTGCCTGTCGGCCATAGTCATTCCAAATTCACCCGACATAGTGGTGAGCGCCGCGTCTGGACATACGCTTGTAAGGCTGCGAAATGCAAAATCCTCTTTATCGCTGCGTTTTTTACCTTCTCTGGAAAACTTTATTGATCTCAGCGGAGGCGCAGACAGAAGGATATGGCACTATACGTAAAATCTTTTTAAGGAAGCGATAGCGGCGTTAAAGCGGTGGCATCTGTATTGCGTAGAAAAAATGCCTAAAATCTTGGAGTTACCCGCAGCACTTACCCCGTTCAAGGTTAAAAAGTTGTTATTGCAACAACGCCTGAACTGGCATTTTCGTTATTCTTTGGCTGAAGGTGAGTTAGACTTCCTGCAAGGGCGCTTTCTGGGGATCGAAATGGATGATATGAATTTGACAGGGATCACCACGATTCAGAATGGCCAACTGGCGGTATTGCCGGATGCCAGGGCAGATGTCTGGTTCCGGGGCAATGCCAATAATTTGTTGCTGATGGCAGCACGTAAAGCAGATCCCGACATGTTGTTCTTTCAACGGCGTCTGGCGATTGAGGACGACACAGAACTGGGGCTGGAGGTAAAGCACGTAATGGATGCAATTGAACTTGACGCTATGTCCATGCCGTTACGCACGGGATTACAGCAGCTGGCTGCTTTTGTGGAGGCAGGAATGAAACTGGACGCGAAAGCCGTACAGGCACGCGCGGGTGCGATATGTTAATTCGAACCGAGATCGGCGTTGATGCAGCAGGCATTGATGGCTTACTTAAACGCTGCTTTAAAACCGCTGCCGAAGCGGAATTGACACAGGCACTACGTGAAGATGGTTTACTGACGCTTGGCGTAGTGGCAACGGACGATGAAGGGCAGGTATTAGGCTATGCTGCTTTTAGTCCGGTGACCTTGCAAGGTGAAGAGCGTGGCTGGGTTGGACTCGCTCCGCTGGCGGTTGATGAAAGCCTGCGCGGCAAAGGCATCGCTAAACAGTTGATCTATGAAGGACTGGATGCGCTTAACGAGTTCGGCTACAGCGCGGTGGTTGTGCTGGGCGATCCGGCGTTCTATAACCGTTTTGGTTTTGAACCCGCGGCGCGTCACGGTTTGCATTGTCGCTGGCCGGGCGCTGAGGCTGCTTTTCAGGTTTATCAGCTGGCAGATACCGCCTTTGAAGGTGCAGAAGGGCGTATCGAGTATTCAGAGCCATTTAATCGCTTCGACTGAACCAGCTATCCAGGCTGACAGGCTGGCTGGCAACCAGGAGCAGCTTTTTCTGACGCGTTAGCTGTTTAACCTGATATTCCAGTCGTGATGCATTGGCGCGATCGCCTGCGTCGCAGTGAAAGACTAAATCCAGCGGGCCTTTGCCGCGTAGCGCGCGTGCACCGCGTCCGCTTTGGTGCTGGTTCACGCGACGCGTCACGTCAGTGGTAATACCGGTATAAAGCGCGCCAGCGGCGGTACGCACAATATAGAGCTGCCAGCTCTGATTCATCTTCATCTTCTCTACATAAAGCCTGCCGGGCAGTGTAGCGCGCTTGTCGTATGGCCGCTATCTGGCGACGGGGCGCATTGACTGGAGTTAACGGTGTCCGACCACGCTCATCTGATTCGTTATCTGAAAAAACAACACGTTCTTTCTCTCTGCTGTAGCGCCGATGATGAATTATGGTGCGCCAACTGTTTTTATGTTTTCGATGAAGCGCGCATGGCGTTCTGGATCATGACCGAACCCGATACGCGTCACGGCCTGCTGCTGACAAAAAATGCCCGGGTTGCAGGCACGGTAAATGGCCAGCCAAAAACCGTATTGCTGATTAAAGGCGTGCAATATCGCGGCAGGATTGCATTATTAAGTGAGGAAGCGGAAGCTCAGGCGCGCCAGACTTATCAGAAACGTTTTCCCGTCTCGCGCAACGTCTCTGCTCCCCTGTGGGAGATCCGCTTAGACGAAGCTAAAATGACCGATAACGCCCTGGGGTTTGGCAAGAAAATCATCTGGCAACGTTCTGATGTGGAATGAAAATTCCCTTTCCCAGGCGGGAAAGGGAAAATGAGTCAGGCTGCTTGCAGAATACGCAGCGACTCACGATTGAACGCCGGTAAGTCCTCTGGGGTACGGCTGGTCACCAGTTTATCCTCATCAACGACCACTTCTTTGTCGTGGAAGTCGGCACCGGCATTGATCAAATCGACAGCGATAGCCTTAACGCAGGTCATCTTACGACCGCGTACGCCGTTGGCGCTGATCAGCAGCTGCGGGCCGTGGCAAATAGCAAAAATAGGTTTGCCGCTAGCGACAAAATCTTTGGTGAATTTGACAAAGCGATCGTCACCGCGCAGCGAATCCGGCGAGTGTCCGCCCGGCAGCAGCAGCGCATCAAATTCCGCTGGGCTGACATCATCAATGCTACGATCGATAGTCACTTCCGCTTCGCCTTTTTTGCCTTTAACGGTTTTCCCGGCTTGCTTTTCAATAGTGATGACTTCAAAGCCCGCTTGCTTATAAGCATCCGCAGGTGAGGTAAATTCTGAGTCTTCAAATTCATCGGTGATTAAAACCGCAACTTTCTTGCTCATTTTTCCTCCTGAACAACGTGAAGCGCGAATGGCGCTATCCTGAATACTCAATAAGCCTGGTCATTCATTATAAAAACGCAAGCCAAGCCGTATATCCGTCCTGCTACTGGCTGTAAAGTCCTTGCTCGCTGCCCGGAAGCCATCCCGGAAAACGCCCGGTTTGGCCGCCTGCCTGCAACGTAAGGTATTTAGGATATAGTCTTAAGTAGCATGATGTTGCGAATCTAAGGAGATACGATGAATCGCATACTACTGACCGGTGCAACTGGGCTAGTCGGGTCACATCTGCTGCGATTGCTGATTGACGATTCACGGATCGACGAAATCATTGCGCCCACGCGCCGTGCATTGCCAGAGATGCGTAAAGTGGTGAATCCGGTTGAAGCAGATTTAACTGACTTGTTAGGCCCGCTGGAAACCTCGCTAGACACGGTGTTTTGCTGTCTGGGCACCACCCGAAAACAGGCGGGCAGTAAAGAAGCCTTTGTGCAGGTCGATTACACCCTGGTCGTAGACAGCGGATTAAGCGGTTTACGTTTGGGAGCGAAGCAGATGCTGGTAGTAAGCGCTCACGGCGCCAATTGTCATTCGCCGTTTTTTTATAATCGGGTAAAAGGTGAAATGGAAAATGCGCTGCGCCATCAAGGCTGGCCACGTCTGACGCTGGTACGGCCTTCGTTATTACTGGGTGAACGACAGGCCAAACGCGGTGGCGAAAACCTGCTGGCGCCGCTGTTCGGCCTGCTACCGGGCAACTGGCGTTCTGTGCATGCGCACGACGTGGCGCAGTGTCTGTATCATCAGGCTTTTTTACCGGGCGGTGAACGCGTGAAAGTTATTGAATCCGCTGACATTCCGCGCCATTCAGCGTAAATACCAAATGTGCTGGTTGCGGCTACCGCGCCATTGCAGCGTGGCATCTTTCTCTGCCTCAATAAAGCGACCATCAATCAGCACATCAATGTTGCTCAGTACCTCGCGCTGGGCCGCATTCAGCTCCGCCATCTTATAACCGGTCCATACCCAAATATCTTTGCCGCGGCACGCCTGGCGCACGCGTTTTACCAGGCGGCGAATGTGCGGCACATTATGAGGATGCAGTGGATCGCCGCCGCTGAGCGACAAACCCTGACGCGGAATGCGCGTATCCTGCAAATCCCTCAGCAACTGCTCTTCCATTGCTAAGGTAAATGGCTGACCGGAATCGAGCCGCCAGGTGCTTTGGTTGTAGCAGCCGCGACATTGATGTTCGCACCCGGCGACAAACAGCGTGCAGCGCGTGCCGGGGCCATTCACAATATCGACATCATAATAGCGATGAATATGCATCATCCCAGCGACCCGCTTTCCATATGTTTGATCCGGCGCTGTACTTCCTGCTGCTTACCGGCATTGAACGGACGAGCATCCGGGCTACCCAGATAACCGCAGACGCGTCGCGTCACTGAAACACGCGCCGAATCGTGATTGCCACAGTTGGGGCAGGTAAATCCGCGGCTGGTACAGCTAAACTCGCCGCTGAAGCCGCACTCATAACATTCATCGATGGGTGTATTGGTGCCGTAATAGGGCACGCGGTTGTAGCTGTAATCCCAGACATCTTCCAGCGCTTTCAGATTGTGTTGCACATTAGGGTATTCGCCATAGCAAATGAAACCGCCATTCGCCAGCGGCGGATAAGGCGCCTCGAAGTCAATTTTGTCGTAAGGGTTCACTTTTTTCTCAACGTCCAGATGAAAACTATTGGTGTAATAACCTTTATCGGTCACGCCAGCGATCGTCCCAAACTCAGCGGTATCCAGGCGGCAGAAGCGATCGCATAGATTTTCGCTGGGCGTGCTGTACAGGCTGAAACCGTAACCCGTTTCTGCTTTCCATGCATCGACGGCCAATCGCATATGCCTGATGATTGCGATGCCTTTAGCACGCAGAGCGGCATCATCATAAGGATGCCGCGCATTACCACTCAGCGCGTTCAGCGTTTCATGCAGGCCAATAAAACCCAGCGACAGCGAAGCGCGGCCATTGCGAAAAATTGGCCCAACCTCATCCTCTGCATTCAGGCGTATGCCGCACGCCCCTTCCATATAGAGGATCGGTGCAACGCGCGCTTTAGTTTTTTCCAGGCGTGCCACGCGTGTCATCAATGCGCGTTTTGCCAGAGCCAGACGCGTATCCAGTAATTTCCAGAAACGCGCTTCGTCACCGCTGGCTTCCAGCGCGATGCGCGGTAAATTCAGGCTAATCACGCCAATGTTGTTACGTCCTTCGTGGATCTGTTGGCCGTTCTCCTCATACACGCCAAGAAAGCTGCGGCAGCCCATCGGGGTCTTAAACGAACCAGTTGCGCTAACTACCTGATCATAATTAAGAATATCGGGATACATACGCTTGCTGGCACATTCGAGAGCCAGTTGCTTTATGTCATAATTACTGTCACCGGGACGACGATTCACGCCTTCCCGAATGGCAAAAACCAGCTTGGGGAATACCGCCGTTTTGTGATTTTTACCCAATCCGGCCAGGCGATTACGCAGGATCGATTGCTGGATCAGACGCGCTGCCCAGTCGGTGCCCAGGCCGAAGCCAAAGGTCACAAAAGGCGTCTGACCATTGGCGGTATGCAGCGTATTCACCTCATATTCCAGTGACTGGAAAGCGTCATAGCACTCTTTTTCGGTGCGCTCTCGCGCATAGGCTTCTGCATCCGCTATCTGCCACGCAAGCGCCACCGCGCGGTGTTTTTCCAGGCTCAACGCAACAAACGGCGCGAGTACTTCATCGATGCGATTGATGGTGGTGCCGCCGTAAATATGGCTGGCAACCTGAGCAATAATTTGCGCGGTAACGGCAGTGGCGGTAGCGATGGATTTCGGCGGTGCAATGTCGGCATTTCCCATCCTGAAGCCGTTATTCAACATACCTTTTAAATCGATCAGCATGCAGTTAAACATTGGAAAGAAGGGAGAGTAGTCGAGATCGTGATAGTGGATTTCGCCGCGCTGATGCGCCAGCACAATGTCGCGTGGCAGGATCTGCTGTTGCGCATAGTGTTTAGCGACGATCCCTGCCAGCAAATCACGCTGGGTTGGGATCACTTTGCTGTCTTTATTGGCATTCTCATGGAGCAACGCCGCGTTGGTTTGATCGACTAAGCCGTGGATAGCGTGATGCAGACTGCCACGCTGTTCCCGCGCAACGTCGCGGTCGTGGCGATATTCAATATACACTCGCGCCAGCTGCGGGTAAGGGCCGGACATCAGCGTTTCTTCTACCGCATCCTGAATATCGCGAATATCGACTTCATGTTTTTCAGCCAGCCGTGCACTGACCTTATCGGCCGCCGCTGCGCACCAGCCTGTATCGTCAACGTTTGCTGCCCGTGCCGCTGCTGCGACGGCCGCGCGAATACGTTGCACATCAAAACCTGTGCGACAACCGTCGCGTTTGATTACCACCGTTGCCATACTTACTCCAGAAATCCATATGTGGGGATTCCCAGAAAGTTTACGCACAACATGTAGTTATTGCCGCGAAATAGTTGTATCCGGTTTGACCTGAAACAAGGAAGCGAAGAGCAGCAGAAAAAGCCGTCCGTAATCTCTTCAGGCAGGGCCGCTGACCGAGTGGCGACGGACCAGCGTTGGGTTAAACATATTGGTCACTTCTGGCAGCGACTGATTATTAGCTAATGCCAGCGCCAGTTCGGCCGCCTGCTGCGCCATGGTCACAATCGGATAACGTACGGTAGTGAGGCGCGGACGTACATAGCGTGATACCAGCACATCATCGAAACCGATCAGCGACATCTCTTCCGGCACGCGTACACCATTATCGCTCAGCACCGCCAGCGCACCTGCGGCCATCGAATCGTTATAGCAGGCGACAGCAGTGAAATTTTTGCCGCGCCCTAACAGTTCGGTCATTGCCTGTTCACCACCCACTTCGTCCGGTTCGCCCCATGTCACCAGACGATCGTTACAGGGTAAACCATGCTCTTTGAGCGCATCGTAATAACCCTGCAGGCGATCTTCAGCATCAGAAATCGTGTGGGTAGAACAGACGAAGGCAATATTTTGATGACCAGACTGGATCAGATGGCGCGTGGCCAGCCAGGCGCCATAACGATCGTCAAGGGCGATACAACGTTTTTCGAAGCCCTTCAGCAGTCGGTTCAGCAGCACCATGCCCGGCACTTGCTTCATCAGTACTTCCAGTTCGGCATCAGAAATTTTCTTGGCGTGCACCACCAGGGCCGCGCAACGATGGCGCATCAGTTGTTCAATAGCCTGTCGCTCTTTTTGCTCATTATGGTAACCGTTACCAATCAGCAAAAAGTTGCCGGTTTGTCCTGCTACTTCATCAACCGCTTTCACCATCGCACCGAAAAATGGATCGGAAACATCGCCCACCACCAAACCCAACGTTTCCGTGGATTGCTGCGCCAGGGCGCGCGCATTGGCGTTTGGATGATACTGAAGCTGTTCCATCGCCTGGCTAACAGCCAGGCGCGAGCTTTCGCTCGCTTTAGGAGAATGATTAATAACGCGAGAAACCGTGGCGACAGAAACACCCGCCAGTCTGGCAACATCCTTTATGGTTGACATGCGTTTACCTGCTTGCGGGGAAAACGTTTACACATCACATCAGTGTTACGGAAAAGGATGGACACATCAAGCCGACAGAATGTCAGCGCTGTCGCAAAAGAGAGCAAAATCAGGCCCTCTGCGTCAGCTTACGAGGGGGGCGGATTGCATGTTATGCTGTTTTCCCTCCATATCTGCAGTGAAAGACAAAAATGAAAACGAGAGTGCCGCATCTGGCGCACTGGGGCGCCTTTACCGCAGTGACTGAAAATGATCGGCTCATTGGCTGTGAACCTTTCTTTGCCGATAGCGATCCTTCGCCGATGCTCAATACCCTTCCCGAGCTGGTCTATTCCGATAAGCGTATCCGTCAGCCGATGGTGCGTCGCTCATGGCTTAAATCCCGCGAAAACAGCGATCGCACGCTGCGCGGCCGGGAGGATTTTGTCGCGGTGGACTGGGATACCGCACTGGATTTGGTGGCAGATGAAAACCGGCGCATCCGTGAGCGCTATGGCGCATCGGGCATTTTCAACGGCTCCTATGGTTGGTCCTCAGCGGGCCGTGTTAACCATGCGCGCACGTTGATCCGTCGTTTTTACTTCAACGGTGGGGGTGGCGTCGATCAGCAAGGCAACTACAGCTGGGGAGCGGCACAATTCTTTCTGCCTTATGTGATTGGCACGTATATGCCATTAACCGGTCGCGTGACCGACTGGCCGGAAGTGGTGAAACACGCGGAGATTTTTGTCGCTTTTGGCGGCCTGGCGCTGAAAAACGCACAGGTGGCATCGGGTGGCGCGGGTCAGCACAGCCTGAAGCCCGCGCTGGAGCAGCTTGCAGCCAAAGGTACGCCGGTCATTAACATCAGTCCAATGCGTGATGATTGCCCGGCCTTTGTCAACGCCGACTGGTTCCCGATTCGCCCGAATACCGACGTTGCCCTGATGATGGCGCTCGGCTATGAAATCAATCAGCGCGGTGGAACAGATGAAGCTTTCCTTGCCAGCCACTGTACCGGCTGGCCGCAGCTGCGTGCCTATCTACTGGGCGAAAACGATGGCGTGGCAAAAACTGCTGGCTGGGCCAGTCGCATCACCGGTATTCCGGCAGATCGCATCGTACAGCTGGCACAGCAGCTTATCGGCAAACGCAGCTTCATTACCTGTTCTTATGCGGTGCAGCGCGCTCATCGCGGCGAGCAGCCGTACTGGATGATGATTGCGCTCGCTGCAATGCTGGGACAGCCGGGCCTGCCGGGGGGCGGTTTCTCGTTCGGTCACGGCTCAATGAACAGTGTCGGTAACCCGCGTCAGGAAGGTCCTGCACCGATGATGAGTACCGGCCCTAATCCCGCAGGCCTGTCGATTCCCGTGGCGCGCATCAGCGATATGCTGCTACATCCTGGTCAGCCGTATCCCTTCCAGGGCGAAACGCTGCACTATCCTGACATCCATTTAATTCACTGGGCAGGCGGTAATCCGTTCCACCATCATCAGCAGTTGAATCGTCTGGTGGAAGGCTGGCAGAAACCGGATACGGTGGTGGTGCAGGATATTGTCTGGACACCCGCCGCGCAGATGGCGGACATTGTTTTGCCCGCCACCACGACCCTGGAGCGCAATGACATTGGCGGCTCATCGCGCGATCGCTTTGTGCTGGCGATGCATCAGGCGGTGAAACCGCAGCATCAGGCGCGTAATGATTTCGATATTTTTGCTGATCTCGCTGAGCGTCTCGGCTATCGCGAGACCTTCACCGAAGGACGCAATGAAATGCAGTGGATCGCGCACCTGTATCAGCAATGTGCGGTGGCGCATGCACACAAAGGCATCCACTTTCCTGAGTTTGACGCGTTTTGGCAGCGTGGCTTCGTTGAAATACCGGAAGGCGGTAAGCCTTACGTATTTATGGACAACTTCCGCGCCGATCCGATTGCGCATCCTATCCAGACTGCTAGCGGCAAGATTGAACTGTTTAGCCAGACCATCGCCGATTATCAGCTGGAGGACTTTGCCGGTCATCCAGAATGGCGTGAGCCGCAGGAGTGGCTGGGCGCACCGTTAAGCCGTGATTACCCGCTGCATATGATCTCAGTCCAGCCGTCTGATCGGCTGCACAGCCAGCTTGATGCCACAGAAACCGTGCAGAAAAATAAAACAGCCGGACACGAAACGCTGTATATGCATCCGCAAGATGCCGCAGCCCGTGACATCGTGGATGGCGATGAAATTGAAGTAAGCAATACGCGAGGCACCATGCTGGCTGGCGTGCGCTTAACCGCTGGTTTAACGCCAGGGGTGGTGATCGTTTCTACCGGCGCCTGGTTTGATCCCGGTTTTGGTGGCAACTGGCAGCCCTGGGATCGCGCGGGGAACCCAAACGTGCTGACCCTGGACATTGGCACTTCGTCGCTGACGCAGGGGCCGAATGCCATGAGCTGCCTGGTAGAAATCAAAAAACATCTCTTTTGCAAAATAGCGTAGGGATCTCATGGCTGGTTACATTTTGCGAGTAACTGTTGCGTTTGAGTGATGGCAGCCGATCAAGCCAGCTTGCTACAGTCAATGTCCCAGAGGTATTGATGGGTGAACATCAATAGATTTTCTTGATTACACCAACCTGCGCTGATGCGCAGGTTTTTTTTGCGCAAAATTTGTCGTCTGCTAACGAACTGATACACAGTTTTCCTGTTATCCCGCCAGCGCTTTCTTTATAACTGCTGACTTCAGCCTCTTTTTTTATTTTTCAGTGCAGCGGAATGCCATGCCCCGGATTAAAAAACTACTGGGAAAAGACCAGATCAAAGCGCCGTTTAACCCCTTTCGATTTCGATTGATCTGCCTGGGCGTGCTGGCCTGTATGGTAGTGCTACTGATACGCGTTGCCGATTTGCAATTCCTGAATCAGCCGATGCTTGAACACGAAGCCGATCAGCGTTCGCTGCGTACCGTGACGCTGCCAACTAGCCGCGGCACCTTGCTGGATCGCAACGGCGAAGCGCTGGCGCTCAGCGTGCCGTCGCGCGATGTTATCGCCGATCCGCTGCGTGTACTGGAGAGTAACCCGGATTTCACCAGCGCCAAATGGGCTTATCTTGCTGCAGCGTTGAATACCCGCCCGGAGCAGATTGCGGCACAGATCACCGCCAATCCTAAACGTCGCTTCCTTTATCTGGGACGCAAAATCGAGCTGGGCATCGCCAAAGATATTAAAGAGCTGCGTTTGAAAGGCATCAGCGAAGTGTATGACGACAGTCGTTTCTATCCGATGAGTGAAGCCTCAGCGCCGCTGATTGGCATTGTCGGCGCTGATAATATTGGCCTGAACGGACTGGAAAAGGGCTTCGATAAAGTGTTGCAGGGCGTGCCGGGCAAAGAAGTTTATCGTCAGGACGCGATGGGTAATATCATCTCTATGATCAATTACCAGCCGCCAACACAGCCGCCAACCGTGCAGCTCAGCATTGATAAATTCGATCAGTACACGCTTTACAGCAAACTCCGTGATGGAGTGCTACTGAATAAGGCTGATTCAGGCGCTGCGGTATTAGTGAAAATCGATACCGGCGAAATCCTGGCAATGGCATCATATCCGTCGTTTAACCCGAACAACTACGACGGAGCAACACCGGCGCAAATGCGCAACTCGGCGATTAACGACAGCTACGAACCGGGTTCCACCGTAAAACCGCTGGTAGTGATGGAAGGATTAGAACGCCATCTGGTTCGCCCGGATTCGGTTATCGACACGACGCCCTATCGCGTTAACGGCCACCTGATCCGCGACGTCGGACACTGGCCGCGCCTGACCATGACCGGCATTTTGCAGAAATCGAGCGATATTGGCGTTTCGCATATCGCTCTGGCGATGCCTGCTGAAGCGCTGGTGAATACCTATCACGCTTTTGGCCTCGGTAAACCTACCGGTCTGGGACTGACAGGTGAAAGCGTCGGGTATTTCCCGCTACACCGCACGCGCTGGGCCGATATTGAACGCGCCACGTTTGCTTTTGGTTATGGCTTGCGCGTCACGCCGCTGCAAATCGCCCGTGAATATGCCACGCTCGGCTCCTACGGCATCTATCGTCCGCTGTCGATCACGAAGGTCACGCCGCCAGTACTCGGCAAGCAGGTCGCTAATCCGGAAACGGTAAAAGAAGTGGTGCATATGCTGGAGAGCGACGTATTACCGGGCGGGACCGGTGTGAAAGCGGCGGTGCCGGGCTATCGACTCGCGACCAAAACCGGGACGGCAGAAAAAATGGGAAGCAGCGGCAAATATGATGGCGGCTATGTCAACTACACTGCAGGCCTCGCGCCCGCCAGCCATCCTGAAGTTGCGCTGGTAGTCATGATTAACCATCCCACCGCAGGCGATCACTTTGGCGGATCGGTAGCTGCCCCGGTATTCGGTAATATCATGGGGCCGGTGCTTAAACATATGAACGTCGCGCCTGATGCCATCTATAGTAAACCTCCCGTTAAATCTTAATAAAATCACAATGTAAGCGAGGCGTGAAAGTTTTTCACACCTCGTTTCATTTCAGCGTAATCATTTTCTTTTTTTGCCTGTTGCCCAGCCCATAAGGGTGCGAGGATAAAAGTCCCAGAGGTATAGATAGGTGTGAAAGCGAAGCTGCTCCGGCAGTGATACCCAAAGAAGGGTATTTAACCTGTTATTGCACCAACCCACGTAGATGCGTGGGTTTTTTTTACCTGTCCTAAAGACAAAAAGCCGTGCGGGGAAAGCAGATCGCTAGCCTTTGTCTACCCGCAGCGATATGTGCATTAACGCCATCGCCCTGACGACAAAAACAGCAGGTTCGGCTGCTGGCAGAAAAAGCTGATGCGACGCGCATCACCCCGTCGCGCTATCGAAACCAAAGGCTAACTAAACATTACGTGCGAAAGGTGCGCACAGAAAGTTTAGGATTTTCGATTCGAAAATATATTTTACGCTTCCTTAACAGCTTACCTCGCTATCCCTCTCTACAATGGTCACCTTTGAGAGTAATCACTCTCGTTACTTTTATTCTTCTTGCTGAGAAAAACTATGCGCATGAAAGCTCTTTCTGTCAGCGTGGTGTTATTACTGACAGCTTGTGATCAGGGGACGACGCAAACTGCCACTTCATCCACGCCAGAAGTCGGCATCGTCACGCTCAAAAGCGAGCCGGTGACGCTGCTTACTCAATTACCGGGCCGTACCACTGCGGTGAAAACGGCTGAAGTTCGCCCGCAGGTGAGTGGGGTGATCCAGAAGTTACTGTTTACCGAAGGGGGCGAAGTTAAAGCGGGCCAGCCTCTATATCAAATCGATCCTGCTACCTATAAAGCCGCCTACGATAAAGCGCAGGCAACCTGGCAAAATGATGCGATGGTGGTAAAGCGTTATCAGCCACTGGCCGCTGCCCATGCCATTAGTCAGCAAACCTATGACGATGCCCTTGCGGCCGAGCGCGAAGCCAAAGCTGATGTGGAAACCGCCAGGGTCAACCTTAATTACACGCTGGTCAAAGCCCCCATCTCCGGACATATCAGCCGTTCACTGGTCACCGAAGGTGCGTTAGTCACCAGTGGTCAAACCGATTACCTCGCTACTATCCAGCAGCTTAATCCTGTCTACGTTGACGTTAGTGAATCTTCCACTGACCTGCTACGTCTGCGTAGAGCGCTGGCCGAGGGCAAGCTGAAAAAAGTAGGCGACAACATGGCAGCAGTAAAACTGCAACTGGAAGATGGCAGCACTTACAGCCAGCAGGGCCAACTGGCGTTTTCGGAAGTGAATGTTGATGAAGCGACCGGCAGCGTGGTGTTGCGTGCGGTGTTCCCGAATCCGCAAAACGAATTGCTGCCGGGAATGTATGTCCACGCCAGCTTCCCGCAGGGAATACAGCAGCAAGGCATTTTAGTGCCACAGGAAGCGATTATGCATGACACCAAAGGTCAGCCCTACGTTTACGTGGTGAAAGCCGACAGCAGCGTTGAGCAGCGCAGTGTGACTACCGGCGAAATGATTAATGAAAAATGGCTGATTACCAGCGGCCTGCACAACGGCGAAAAAGTGGTGGTGAATGGTCTGCAAAGCGTACACAGCGGCAGCAAAGTGAAAACCGTGGCAGCCAATGTGAACGATACGCCTTCCGCTGACAGCGTCAGCCTGACGATGACCGATCCGTCGGCCCAATAAGGAGACGCTATGTCTAAGTTCTTTATTGAACGTCCGATATTCGCCTGGGTTGTGGCGATTATCGTCATGCTGGTGGGCACGATTGCCATCCTGAATCTACCGGTTAATCAATATCCCAACATCTCGCCGCCAGCGGTCTCCATTTCTGTCACCTATCCGGGCGCCAGCGCGGAAACCACGCAGAACACGGTTGTGCAGGTCATTGAGCAACAGCTGAACGGCCTGGATGGTTTACGCTATCTGGAATCAAGCAGCGCCAGCGATGGTAGTGCGCAAATCATCGCCACCTTTAATCAGGGTATCAATCCGGACATCGCCCAGGTGCAGGTACAGGACCGCGTTTCTTTGGCGGAATCGCAGTTGCCAACTGACGTAACGCAGCAGGGGATCCGCATCCGTAAGTACCAAAAAAACTTCATGATGGTTATCAGCCTGATTTCGAAAGACGGCAAGCTGAGCAACGGCGATCTTGCCGACATGCTGGTATCTAAACTGGAGGACCCTATTTCGCGCACCAAAGGTGTAGGCGATTTTATGGTGCTGGGATCGGAATATGCGATGCGTATCTGGCTCGATCCGGCCAGGCTATACAAATATAACCTGATGCCAGGTAACGTCAGCACCGTAATAGATAACCAGAACGTGCAGGTTTCTTCCGGTTCCCTCGGCGGTTTGCCGACCATTCACGATGCGAAAACCAATGCCACTATTCTGGGGAAATCACGCTTCACTACGGTGAAGCAGTTTGAAAACGTGCTGTTGAAGGTTAACAGTGATGGTTCGCAGATCCGCCTGAAAGATGTCGGCAGCGTGGCATTAGGGCCGCAAAGCTATACCATCGACTCCACGATGGATGGCAAGCCTTCAGCCGGTATCGCCTTACGTCTGGCAACCGGTGCCAACGAGCTGGATACCGCCAAAGCCGTGCGCGCCACGGTATCGGCGTTGAAAGATTCACTACCGGATAATGTTGAAGTGCAATACCCCTACGACACCTCGCCGGTGGTCAGCGCATCCATTGAAGAAGTGGTGAAAACCCTGCTTGAAGCGATTGTGCTGGTCTTTGTTGTGATGCTGATCTTCCTGCAAAATCTGCGTGCCACGTTCATCACCACGCTGGTCGTGCCGGTGGTCTTGCTGGGCACGTTTGGCATTCTTTCTGCCTTTGGTTACAGCATTAACACGCTGACGATGTTCGGCATGGTGCTGGCGATAGGTTTGCTGGTGGACGATGCCATTGTGGTGGTGGAAAACGTCGAGCGCGTGATGCATGAAGAGCAGCTTGATCCAAAAACCGCCACCATCAAATCAATGCAGCAGATACAAGGCGCGCTGTTTGGTATTGCGTTAGTGCTGTCGGCGGTGTTGCTGCCAATGGCGTTTTTCTCAGGCTCAACCGGCGTGATTTATCGCCAGTTCTCCATCACCATTGTCTCGGCGATGGCTTTATCGGTGCTGATGGCGCTGATTTTCACGCCCGCGCTATGCGCCACGCTGCTGAAACCCTCTTCTGCTGAGCACAAAACGACGGGCCTGGCTGGCTGGTTCAACCGCAAATTTGACAGCGGCACGCTGCACTACACTCACGGCGTCAGCAAAGTGATTTCGCGTCGCGGTCTGTTTCTGGTGGTGTATCTGGTCATTGTTGGCGTAACCGGTTATCTGTTCACGCGTGTCCCCACCACGTTCCTGCCAGATGAAGATCAGGGATTGATGATGGTGCAGATCACGCTACCGGTGAATGCGTCGTCACAGCGCACCCAGAAAGTCATTAACGATCTCAATGATTATCTGCACGACAAGCAGGCATCAGTGGTGACCACTGTCTTTGCCGCCAACGGCTTTAACTTCGCCGGGCGCGGACAAAACAGCGCCATGGCGTTTGTGCGCCTGAAGGACTGGAGTGAGCGTACCGAATCCAGCCAGAGCGTAAAAAGCCTGGCGGCGAACATCATGGCGCATTTTGCCCATTATAAAGATGCCAAAATCTTTGCGATGGTGCCGCCAGCGGTAATGGAGCTGGGCAACGCCACCGGTTTCGACTTCTATCTGCAGGACACCGCCGGTCATACGCACCAGGAAATGATGGATGCCACCCACAAATTTCTTGAGCTGGCGAACAAAGATCCCCGCCTCAGCGCCGTGCGCCTTAACGGTATGGAAGATGAGCCGCAATATCAGTTAGAGATCAATGATGAGCGCGCCAGCGCCCTTGGTCTGAGCATGGCCGATGTGAACAACACCCTGTCAGTGGCGTGGGGTTCCAGCTACATTGATCAGTTCATGTATAACGGCCGCGTCAAAGAAGTTTACCTGATGGGCAAAGCCGATTCGCGCGTCACGCCGGACGATCTTAATAAATGGTATTTCCGCAACAGCAGCGGAACTATGGTGCCATTTTCTGCGTTCGCCAGCGGTAAATGGGTCAGCGGATCGCCACACTACGAGCGCTTTAACGGCATGACGGCGGAGGAAATCCTCGGCTCGCCAGCCGCCGGTTACAGCAGCGGCGAAGCGATGAAAGCGGTAGAGGAGATCGGCACAAAGATGCCGAAAGGCTTCCGCGTGCAGTGGTACGGCATCTCTTATGAAGAACAGGCATCCGGCTCGCAAACTACTCAGCTGTATGCCATCTCGGTGCTGGTGGTGTTCCTGTGTCTGGCTGCGCTGTACGAGAGCTGGTCAATTCCCTTTTCAGTCTTGTTAGTCGTGCCGCTGGGCGTATTAGGCACCATCAGCGCAGTGCTGCTGCGCGGCCTGCAGAATGATGTGTTCTTCCAGGTAGGGCTGTTAACCACCGTCGGCCTGGCGGCAAAGAACGCCATATTGATTGTCGAGTTCGCTAAAGAGCTGCACGAGCGTGAGGGTAAATCGCTGGTGGAAGCGGCGATTGAGGCGTCGCGCTTGCGTATCCGACCTATCATCATGACGTCAATGGCATTTATTCTTGGCGTACTGCCGCTCACGATCTCTAACGGCGCCGGTGCGGGTAGCCAGCACTCGATTGGTACGGCGGTAGCGGGTGGCATGCTCACCGCGACCTTCCTCGCCATCTTCTTTGTCCCGATGTTCTACGTAGTGGTTTCGCAATTCTTCTCGCGTAAGAAAAAGCCAGAGGTTGTTCACAATGATAACTAAAGCATCCCGCTGGGCGCTGCTGCCACTGGCTACTGCCCTTGGCTTAACTGGCTGTACGTTACAGCCCAACTACCATCGTCCAACAATGCCGGTTAAGGCACATTACGATCAAAACACGCCGGTCGGTAATGTGGCCGATCTGCCGTGGCAGAACTTCTTTAACGATGCCACGATGCGCAACCTGATCGATCTGTCGTTAAAAAACAACCGCGACTTGCGCGTGGCAGCGTTGAACGTTGAGCAGGCGCGCGCTTCGGTGCAAATCGATCGCGCTGCGTTGTTGCCATCAATTAATGCCACAGCCAGCCAGACCTCGGCCCATGAGCCAGCTAACTTGTACAACACGCAATCGACAGGCGCGGTGACGTATCACGAACTGAATGCCGGATTAGGCGTGACATCCTGGGAGCTGGATTTTTGGGGACGTTTGCGTAGCTTGCGCGATCAGGCGCAGGAAACTTACCTGTCAACCGCTGCTACCGAACGCGCCACGCGTATCTCGCTGATTTCGCAGGTGGCGTCGGCGTGGCTGACGCTCTGCTCCGATAATGATTTGCTCCACCTCGCCGGGCAAACCGCGCAGAGTCAGCAGAAGTCATACGATCTCACCAAAATCAGCTACAACGGCGGCGTCAGCAGCGATCAGGATCTGGCTGAAGCGGAGAGCACAGTACGTAGCGCCGAAGCCGATGTGGCGAGTTACACCCGCCAGGTACGGCAGGATGTTGATGCGTTGCGGCTGCTGGCTGGCACCGACTTGCCTGCTACGCTGCTAAAAAACGCCACACTTAACAGCCACTGGCAATTTCCGCAAACGCCTGCCGGATTGCCATCGGACCTGCTGACGCGTCGCCCGGACATTATCGCGGCGGAGCACACGCTAAAAGCAGCGAATGCCAATATTGGTGCGGCACGGGCGGCCTTCTTCCCGAGCATCACGTTAACGGCATCAGGCGGTTCAACCAGTAGCTCGCTCGGCCATTTGCTGGAAGGCGGTACGGCGGCCTGGTCGTTTGTGCCGTCAATTAATCTGCCGATTTTTGATGGCGGCGTGAATCAGGCTAATCTCGACATCGCCAAACTCGAAAAACGCATTGAGATCGCCAACTATGAAAAGGCAATTCAGACCGCGTTTAAAGATGTCAACGATGCATTAGCGGGACAGGACACCTGGCAAAACCAGTTAACGGCACGACAAAAAGAGGTAGCGGCAAACCAGCGCGATTACGACTATTCTGAATTACGCTATAAGCAGGGTGTTGATAACTATCTCAATGTACTGGTGGCACAACGTTCGCTTTATGCTGCCCGGCAGGCTTTGATCGCTGCACATCTGGGCCAGCTCAATCAAAAAATTACGTTGTATGAGGCGCTGGGAGGCGGCTGGAAGTCCTGATTTTCTTAACGAAACCTTTACGGTTTGTCGATGGAAAATCGCGTAAGGTTTAGCCGATAATACGCGCCGTAAGGGGTGCGCCCGTCATACTTCACCTTGCCGCTTTGTTGGCTGCGTTTACTCACCCGGATCATATTGTTAGCGACCTGATCCGGGATTTGTTCGCTTGCGGCCTTGAAGCAGCTCAAATTATTTAGGGTTGCGCCTTGAAATAATCCCTTGGTTTGCAGGGGGTTTCCTTATTCCTTGTTTACCTGAAGAGTTCGATGATTACTAACGTGCCCCGTTCCTCTCGTTCCCGCTGGCTGAAATGGCTACTTATTTTAATTGTGGTATTGATTATTGCCGCTGTGGCCTGGCGAGTATTGCCATTTGGTAAAGGATCGGGAAGCAGGATGCCACCGGGCGGACGTGGCGGTCCCGGCATGATGATGGGAGGCGGCGCGACCCTGGTGCACAGCGGTGTCGCCAGCACCGCCGATGTGCCGGTTTATCTGAATGCGCTTGGCACGGTCATTCCCAATGCCAGCGTTACCGTTACCAGCCGTGTCGATGGGCAACTGGAGAAGGTTTACTTCACTGAAGGGCAAAAAGTCGAGGCGGGTCAGTTACTGGCGCAGATCTGACGCTGGCGCGCTATCGCAAGCTGGCGGCGCAGGACTCTCTGTCGCGTCAGGATCTGGATACGCAGATTGCCACTGTCGGGCAATACCGTGGCGCGGTTGCCGCCGATCAGGCGCAGATCGCCAGTGCGAAACTCAGCATCGAATATGCCCGTATCACCGCGCCGGTCAGCGGTCGCGTTGGTTTGCGTCAGGTCGATCCGGGCAATATGGTACAAACCTCCAGCAGTACCGGCCTGGTCACCATCACCCAGATGCAGCCTGCGGCGGTAACGTTTAGCGTGCCGCAGAGCAACATCCCGACGCTGGTCAGCGCGCTGCATAACGCGCAAAGCCTGCCTGCGACCGCCTTTGATCAGGACAATACCACCGCTATCGCCAGCGGCCAGGTAAAATTCATCAGTAATCAGATTGATACTGCCACCGGCACGGTTGAGCTAAAGGCGATCTTCCCAAATGAAGATGAAGCGCTGTTCGCAAATCAGTTCGTCAATCTTCGTTTGCAAACCAACACGCTAAAAGGCGCAACGGTGATCCCGGTGCAGGCCCTACAGCTGAGCAGCGACGGTAGCTTTGTGTTTGTTATCAACAAAGACAGCACGGTGACGCGTAAAGCGGTGACTGCCGGTCCGGCATTTGGTGACGATCGGCAAGCGATACTGAAAGGCGTGGAGCCGGGTGATCGCCTGGTAACGGAAGGCATCGATCGCCTGACCAACGGCAGTAAAGTGTCGGTGGCGAATGAAACGCAAACCACCCCCGCCGAGGCCAAATGAACCCGTCACGCCTGTTTATTCAGCGTCCGGTCGCTACCATCCTGTTGATGGTGGGCGTGCTGATCGCCGGGATATTTGCTTATAAATTTCTTTCCACCTCAGCGCTGCCGCAGGTGGACTATCCGACTATTCAGGTCACCACACTCTATCCTGGCGCCAGCCCGGATGTGATGGCGTCGTCGGTGACATCGCCGCTGGAACGTCAGCTCGGACAAATGGCGGGTCTGAGCCAGATGACATCCACCAGCTCCGGTGGATCGTCGATCATCACCCTGAAGTTCAGCCTGGATCTGTCACTGGATGTGGCAGAGCAGGAAGTGCAGGCGGCGATTAATGCTGCCAATAATCTGTTGCCGAATGATCTGCCCAATCCGCCGACCTACAAAAAGGTCAATCCGGCGGACAGCGCGGTGATCGCCTTAGCCGCCAGCTCAGACAACCTGCCGCTGACGCAGGTGCAGGATCTGGTGAATACCCGCGTAGCACTCAAGCTGGCGCAAATCTCTGGCGTCGGCATGGTGACGCTGGCGGGGGGCATCAACCCGCCATTCGCGTGCAGATGGACCCGAAAGCGCTGGCGGCGCACGGCCTGACGCTGGAAGACGTCAATCAGTAACAGCAACGTGAACGGTTCGAAAGGGGGCTTTGATGGTCAATATCATTCGGTCACGATTGATGCCAATGACCAGCTGCGTACCGCCGATGAATACGGCAATCTGATTCTTACCTGGCAAAACGGCGCGGCGTTGCGTCTGAAAGATATTGCACACATTGAGCAAGGCCCGGAAAACAGCTTTCAGTCGGCGTGGGCCAATAACAGTCCCGCGATTGTCATCAGCGTGCAGCGTCAACCGGGGGCTAACGTCATTCAGGTCGTCGATGGGATCAAGGCGCAGCTCCCCACGCTGCAAGCCGCTCTGCCGGATGGGGTGAAAATGACGATTTTGTCTGATCGCACGCAAACCATCCGCACCTCGATCAGCGACGTGCAGTTTGAGCTAATGCTTTCTATTGCGCTGGTGGTGATGGTGACGTTCCTGTTTCTGCGCAACGTGGCGGCGACGCTGATCCCAAGCGTCGCGGTGCCCTTGTCGCTGATTGGCACCTTTGGCGTGATGTATCTCGCCGATTTCAGCCTGAACAATCTGTCATTGATGGCGCTTACCATTGCCACCGGTTTTGTGATCGATGATGCGATTGTGGTGGTTGAGAACATTTCGCGGCGGCTGGAAGAGGGCGAGTCGCCGATGGAAGCCGCGCTAAAAGGTTCGCAGCAGATTGGCTTCACGATTATCTCGTTAACCTTTTCGCTGATTGCGGTACTGATCCCGCTGCTGTTTATGGGCGATGTCGTCGGACGTTTGTTCCGCGAATTTGCTATCACGCTGGCGGTATCGATTCTGGTATCGATGCTGGTGTCGTTGACGTTAACGCCGATGCTGTGTGCTTACCTGTTGCGCCATATTCCGCCGGAGAAGCAATCGCGCTTTTCACGCAAAGGCGGTGAGGTGTTTGACAAGCTGGTGCGTGGTTACGATCGCCTGCTGATAATAGTATTGAATCATCAAAAGCTCACGCTGCTGGTGGCGCTTGCCACCTTCGCGCTTACCGCGCTGCTGTATGTGATGGTGCCGAAAGGTTTCTTCCCAACCCAGGATACCGGCCTGATTCAGGGCGTGACCGTGGCCTCTCAGGATGTGTCATTTAACGAGATGGCGAAACGGCAGCAGGCGCTGGCAAAGGTGATTTTGCAGAGCCCGGCGGTGGAAAGTTTGTCCTCCACTATCGGGATTGATGGCAACAACACCAGCCTGAACAGCGGACGTATTCAGATCAACCTCAAGGCATTTGATGAGCGTGATGACAAAGCCGATGTTGTCATCAAACAGCTACAACAGGCCGCAGCGCAGGTAGCGGGCATTCAGCTTTTTCTGCAACCGGCGCAGGATCTAACCGTCAACGACCAGGTTACGCCAAGTCAGTATCAGTTCACACTGGACGATGCCGACAGCGAAAACCTGGTGCAATGGTCACCGAAACTGACGGCGGCCCTGCAACAGCGCCCCGAATTTAACGGTGTGGTCAGTAATTTGCAGGACCAGGGCCGCGTGGCTTATGTCGAACTGAACCGTGATAAAGCGGCGCGCTATGGTATCACCGCGTCGGACGTGGATACCGCGCTGTACAACGCCTTTGGTCAGCGTCTGGTTTCCACTATTTTTACGCAGTCGAATCAGTATCGCGTGGTGCTGGAAGTCGCACCGACGTATCAACAAGGCCCGGCGTCGTTTGATGACGTCTACCTGCAACCCTCCAGCAGCCAGGATGACGAAAGCGGTTCTTCCACGGACAGCACATCGTCGTCAGGCAGCACCAACGCAACCAGCAGCAGTGAGACTGCCAGTACCAGCGGCATGGTGAAACTTACGTCTATCGCCACTATTCATCAGCGTACCGGTTCGCTCATGCATATGCGTTTGAACCAGTTCCCGGCGGTGATGATTTCATTCAATCTGAACGCTGGCTATTCGCTGGAAGATGGCCAGAAAGCGATTGCTGAGGTGCGTGAGCAGCTGCAATTACCGTCGAGCATAACGTTGCGTTATCAGGGCGAAACTTCGGCATTCCAGAGCGCCACTGGCAACACGCTGTGGTTGATACTGGCGGCGCTGATCACCATGTACGTCGTGCTGGGTATTCTGTATGAAAGTTTTATTCATCCGGTAACGATTCTCTCCACGTTGCCGTCGGCGGCGGTCGGCGCGTTATTGACATTGATGCTGGCGGGCACTGAATTCAGTTTGATTGCGTTGATTGGTGTCATTCTGCTGATCGGCATCGTGAAGAAAAACGCCATTATGATGATCGACTTTGCGCTGGAAGCGGAGAATAAACAGCGCCTCAGCCCGCGTGATGCGATCCATCAGGCCTGTTTATTGCGCTTCCGTCCAATCCTGATGACCACGATGGCGGCCCTGCTTGGCGCGCTGCCGCTGATGCTGGCCTCCGGCTCAGGCGCGGAACTGCGTCAGCCGCTGGGCCTGGTGATTGTCGGCGGTTTGATTGTCAGCCAGATGCTGACGCTGTTCTCCACACCCGTGATTTATCTGTGGTTTGATGGTATCGCACAGCGCGGCAACGCATGGGTGAAACGTCGCCAGCAGCAGACGCGGGGCGGGCAATGAGTCTGACACGCTTGTTTATCTTTCGCCCGGTCGCCACTTTGCTGCTGACCATGGCGATCTTGCTGCTTGGCGCGCTGGGTTATCGCTTATTGCCGGTTGCGCCGCTGCCGCAGGTGGATTTTCCCACCATCATGGTCAGCGCCAGCCTGGCCGGGGCCAGCCCAGAAACCATGGCGGCCACGGTGGCGACGCCGCTGGAGCGATCGCTGGGTCAGATCGCGGGCGTTACCGAAATGACATCAAGCAGCTCGCAAGGTTCCAGCAACATTATTTTGCAGTTTGAACTCAGTCGCGACATTAATGGCGCGGCGCGTGACGTGCAGGCGGCGATTAACGCCTCCCGCAGCCTGCTGCCGAGCGCGATGGAGTCATTGCCCACTTATCGCAAAGCTAATCCGTCCGATGCGCCAATAGTGATGCTGGCGCTAACGTCGGCAACCCGCACGCCGGGTGAGCTCTATGATCTGGCCGAAAGTAAAATCGAGCAGGCGATGGGGCAGGTGAAAGGCGTGGGCGAAGTATCGCTTATGGGCAGCGCCTTACCGGCGGTGCGCATTGATCTGCAACCGCTGAAGCTGACGCAATACGGTATCTCGCTCGACACGGTACGCAGCGCGGTCGCTAACAGCACCACTAATCTGCCGAAAGGCATGTTGCAGGGCAGCAGCCAGTCGTGGGTGGTGGACAGCAACGGGCAGCTGGATAAAGCCAAAAGCTATCGCGATCTGATTGTGAGTTATAAAGACGGTAAAGCGGTGCGGCTGCATGATGTCGCCACGGTTTACGACTCGGTAGAAGATCAGTATCAGGCCGGGTTCCTCAACGCGTCGCCATCGGTAATGGTGAGCATCAAGCGCCAGGCGGGAGCCAACATGCTGGTTACCATCGACGCGGTTAAAGCGCAGTTGCCGGAGCTGGAAAAAGAGTTGCCAGCTGACACGCAGCTGAAAGTAGTGGTGGACCGCTCGCCAGGGGTGCGTGCCTCGCTGTATGACACCGAAGAAACCTTGCTGGTAGCGGTATTGCTGGTCATTGCCGTGGTGTTTGTCTTTCTGCGCAATCTGCAGGCGGTTATTATTCCAGCGCTGGCGTTGCCGGTTTCGCTGATTGGCACCTGTGCGGTGATGTATCTGCTCGGCTATAGCCTCGATAATCTGTCGTTGATGGCGCTGATTATCGCCACCGGCTTTGTGGTTGATGACGCGATTGTGGTGCTGGAAAACATTACGCGCCATATCGAAGCCGGGCTGAGTCCGCTGCGGGCTTCCCTGCGTGGCGCGCAGGAGGTGAGTTTCACCGTGCTGTCGATGACTATGTCGTTGATTGCGGTGTTCATTCCGATTTTGCTGATGGGCAGTATCGTGGGACGTCTGTTCCGCGAATTTGCCGTAACGCTCACCGTGTCACTGCTGATCTCGATGTTTGTCTCATTAAGCCTGACGCCGATGCTCTGTTCGCGTTTGCTCAAGCCAAAACCTCAAGTCAGCAAGCGCCCACATCCTATGTATCAGGCGATTGAGAATCAACTCAATCGCCTGCTGGCGGCCTATTCGCGTGGCCTGAGCTGGGTAATGTGCCACCAGAAACTCACCATGTTCAGCCTGGTGCTGACCGTACTGCTCAATCTGTTTCTCTATTCGGTAGTGCAGAAAGGCTTCTTCCCTAACCAGAATACCGGTCTGCTGATGGGAGCATTGCGTGCCGATCAGAATATCTCCTTCCAGGCAATGAAGCCGAAAATGTTGATGTTCACCAAAATAATTCAGTCCGATCCGGCGGTAGAAAGTGTGATGTCGTCAATGGGCAGCGGTATGTTTGGTTCACGCAACAGCGCCAACTTCTTTGTGCGTCTGAAGGATTTTGATCAGCGCAATGCCACTGCCACTGAAGTCGCCAATCGTCTGAGCATGAAAACCAGCCATATTGCGGGTGCCCAGATGTTTCTGATGGCGGCGCAGGATCTGCACATTGGCGGACGCAGCGCCAACGCGACTTACCAGTACAGCTTGCAGGCCGACGATCTCGATCTGTTGCGCGAATGGACGCCGAAAGTGCAGGCGGCGCTGGCAGCGATACCGCAGCTCAACAGCGTAGATTCCGATTCGCAAACCGGCGGGCAGGAAGTGGTCATCAATATCGACCGCGATCGCGCTACCCGGCTTGGTGTTGATGTGCAAATGCTCGACACCATGCTGAATAACGCTTTTAGCCAGCGACAAATTGCCACGCTATATCACACCCTGAATCAGTATCACGTCGTGATGTCGCTACAGAGCAGCTATACCCGCGATCCAAATATTCTTAAGCAGTTATATGTGATTAACGACGATGGCGATCGCATTCCGGTTTCCGCCTTTGCCCGTTTTGTGGGTGGCAACGCGCCGCTGTCGGTGGCGCATCAGGGCCAGTCGGCGACCAGTACCGTAGCGTTTAACCTTAACGATGGCGTGTCGCTGGAACAGGCGCAGGTGCTGATCAAACAGGCAATGGCCAAACTGGGTTTGCCGGGACGGCAGCGGCATTTGCACAGCTAACCGCGACCATGCCGTGGCTGATTATCGCGGCGCTGGCGGCGGTGTATATCGTGCTCGGCGTGCTGTACGAAAGCTACATCCATCCGCTGACCATTCTGTCGACCCTACCGTCGGCGGGCGTGGGGGCATTGTTACTGTTATTGCTTACCGGTACGCAGCTCACGGTGATCGCGCTGATCGGCATCATCTTACTGATCGGTATCGTGAAGAAGAATGCGATCATGATGATCGACTTTGCTATCGATGCCGAGCGTCGATTAGGCATGACGCCCCAGCAGGCCATCACTCAAGCCTGCCTGATGCGCTTCCGTCCGATCATGATGACCATGCTGGCGGCCTTTTTTGGCGCCCTACCGCTGGCGCTCGGCAGCGGCGGTGATGCCGATCTGCGTAGCCCGCTCGGCATAGCTATCGCCGGTGGTCTGGCGCTTAGCCAACTGCTGACGCTGTTTACCACGCCGGTTATTTATCTCTGGCTCGATCGTCTGAGCCGCGCTTGTAAACGTTCGTGGCGCCGCTTGCGCCATGTGGAAACCTAATCCATGAAAATTACGCCTGTTATGCTGGCGCTGCTGCTGTGCGGCTGTACCGTTGGCCCGGATTATCAACGCCCTGCTATGCCCGTGCCGAAACATTATAAAGAGGCGAAAGGCTGGCAGCCGGCAACGCCGCAGGATGACCAGCACAAAGGTGAATGGTGGTCGGTCTATCACGACGCCACGCTGAGCAGCCTGCTGAGTCAGGTGAGCATTAACAATCAGAACGTCGCTAACTACGCAGCGCAATATCGCCAGGCACAGGCGCTGGTATCGCAGTCACGCGCCGAACTGTTTCCTTCGGTGGGGTATGACAGTAGCGTCACCCGCAGCGGCAGCCACGCCACCACAACCAACCAGCGCACCACCTCAACCAGTCACCAGGCTGAGCTAAGCGCCAGCTGGGAACTGGATTTGTGGGGCAAACTGCGGCGCACGCTGGAAGAGAATAGAGCCAGTGCTCAGGCAAGCGCGGCCGAACTGGCAAATATTACCCTGAGCGCGCAGTCAGAACTGGCGCAGGACTACTTTCAGCTACGCATCATGGACCAGAAAATTGCGCTGTATCAACAGAGCATTGATGCCTATCAGCGCTATCTGGTAGTCATTGAAAACAAATATCAGGCGGGCAGTGAATCACGCGCCACCTTAGCGCAGGCGCAGATGCAGCTGGAAAGCGCCCGCGCCTCGGCGCAGGATTATCAATGGCAGCGTGCGCAGGTGGAGCATGCCATTGCGCTGCTGGTTGGCAAAGCGCCTGCCGACTTCAACTTGCCGGTGGCGAAGCTGGACGCGACATTGCCGGATGTGCCTTCAGCCTTGCCAACACAGCTTTTACAGCGCCGTCCTGATATTGCTTACGCTGAGCGTAACGTCGCGGCGGCGAACGCAGCGGTTGGCGTGGCGATTGCCGGTTATTTTCCTGATCTGACGCTGAGCGCCAGCGGCGGTGTGAGCTCGTCCACGCTGCATAATCTGTTCTCGCTGCCCAATCGCGTCTGGTCGCTGGGACCGGAACTCAGCGGCACGCTGCTGGACTTTGGCGCGACTGCTTCACAGGTTGAGCAGGCGCGTGCGTCATATGACGCCAGCGTGGCCAGCTATCGTCAAACGGTGCTGGAAGCGTTGCAGGAAGTAGAGGATGAGCTGGTGGAACTGAATATGTTACAGGGCGAAATTGCCTCGCAGCAGCGCGCCACCGCCGCCGCGCAGGAATCGGCGCGCGTAACGCGTAATCAGTATGAAGCAGGCATGATCGACTACCTCGACGTGGCAACCACCGAAAACAGCAGCCTGAGCGAGCAGCAAAGCCTGCTGTCGCTGCAAAGCACCCAATGGGTCAGCAGCGTGGCGCTGATTGCGGCGCTGGGCGGTGGCTGGCAGGCAGCCAATAAATAGTTGTCGAACCGTGTCAGATCCTGCATCGTGAAGGCCTGTTTTTAACGATGCTATGGAGCGGGCATGTTATTTAAATTTTTCCGTCTGATTTTCCGTCTTTTATGGCGCGTCGAGCTGCGTGGTGCTACCGCCGAACTGTATAAAGAGAAGGTGTTGATCGCGCCTAATCACGTGTCGTTTCTTGACGGTATGCTGCTGGCGTTGTTTCTGCCAGTAAAGCCGGTGTTCGCAGTCTATTCGACGATCAGCGAAAAGTGGTTCATGCGCGTGCTCAGGCCGTTTATCGACTATGTGCCGCTGGATCCAGCCAGGCCGATGTCGATCAAGCATTTGGTTCAGATGATCAACAGCGGTCGTCCGGTGGTGATCTTCCCGGAAGGCCGCATTACCGTCACCGGATCGCTGATGAAGATCTACAGCGGTGCCGGATTTGTGGCGGCGAAGTCAGGGGCGAATGTTGTACCGATGCGCATTGAAGGCGCGGAATTTACACTGTTTGGTCGGCTGGCGGGGGTGTTCAAACGCCGCTTATTTCCGCGTATCACGCTAAGCATCTTACCCGCAACGCGCATTCCAATGCCCGATGCGAAACGGGCGCGCGAACGTCGTCTTTTAGCCGGTGAGCATCTGCATCATGTGATGATGGAAGCGCGCATGGCGGTGCGTTCGCGTGAAACACTGTTTGAAGCCTTTCTTAATGCGCGTACCCGCTACGGCGCCTTCAAACGCTGCATGGAAGATATTAATTTCTCACCAGACAGCTACACCGGTTTGCTGAAAAAATCACTCGGGGTGGGGCGCATTCTTGAACGTTACAGCCAGCCCAAAGAGTATGTCGGCCTGCTGCTGCCCAATGCCACCGTGACGGCGGTGGCGATTCTGGGCGCGTCAATGCGGGGTCGTATTCCTGCCATGCTTAACTACACCGCAGGCGTTAATGGTATGCGTGCCGCGCTTACTGCTTCGCAGGTAAAAACCGTCTTTACCTCACGCCAGTTTCTCGACAAAGGGGGCCTGTGGCATCTGCCACAAGGACTGAACGAGGTGCAATGGATCTATCTGGAGGATCTGAAGGATACGGTAACCTTAAAAGACAAGCTGTGGATCCTGGGGCACCTGCTTATGCCGCGCCGTGCACAGGTCAGGCAGCAGCCAGAAGATGCCGCGATGGTGCTGTTTACTTCCGGCTCGGAAGGCAACCCGAAAGGGGTGGTGCATTCGCATAAAAGTCTGCTGGCGAACGTTGAGCAAATTCGTACCGTTGCTGATTTTACCCCACGCGACCGTTTTATGGCGGCACTGCCGCTGTTCCACGCTTTCGGCTTAACCGTTGGCCTGTTTACGCCGCTGATGACTGGCGCACAGGTATTCCTCTATCCCAGCCCACTGCATTATCGCATCGTGCCGGAGCTGGTTTATGATCGCAACTGCACGGTACTGTTTGGCACCTCGACCTTTCTGGGCAACTATGCGCGTTTTGCGGCACCTTACGACTTCGCTCGTCTGCGCTACGTCGTCGCTGGCGCAGAAAAATTGCAGGAAAATACGCGCCAGCTTTACCTGGATAAATACGGCATCCGCATTCTTGAAGGCTACGGCGTGACCGAATGTGCGCCTGTGGTCGCGATTAACGTGCCGATGGCGGCGAAAACGCACACTGTGGGCCGCATTCTGCCGGGCATGGATTCACGTTTGATGTCGGTGCCGGGCATTGAGAAGGGCGGACGCCTGCAATTGCGTGGGCCAAACGTCATGAAAGGCTATTTACGGGTTGAGAACCCCGGCATGCTGGAAGCGCCTATGGCGGATAACGGCGAAGGGCAGATGGAAGCCGGATGGTACGATACCGGCGATATTGTCAGCTTTGACGACGGCGGTTTTTGCCAGATTCAGGGACGAGCCAAACGCTTCGCTAAAATCGCGGGCGAAATGGTATCGCTGGAGACTGTTGAACAGATTGCGCTAAAAGCCTCGCCTGATAAGCAGCATGCGGCCTCGTTGCGCCCGGATGGTAATCGTGGCGAAGCGCTGGTGCTGTTTACTACCGATAACGCGCTGACGCGCGATCAACTGCAAAAAGCCGCCCGCGAAACGGGCGCGCCGGAGCTGGCGTTACCACGCGATATTCGCGCAGTGAAGCAGCTGCCACTGCTGGGTAGCGGCAAGCCAGATTACGTTACGCTGAAGAAAATGGCGGAAGAGGCACAGGCATGATCGCTGGGGCAGAACGTGATGCACCGCTCATGTCGCGTAGCATGCTGGCCGTCATTATTGCGCAGTTTTTCTCGGCATTTGGCGATAACGCGCTGCTGTTTGTCACGCTGGCGGTGTTAAAAAATCAGTTCTATCCCGACTGGAGCCAGCCGGTGCTACAGATGTTATTTGTCGCCACCTATATTCTGCTCGCGCCGTTTGTCGGCCAGATAGCAGACAGCGTCGCTAAAGGCCGGGCGATGATGTTTGCCAACAGTCTGAAACTGCTGGGTGCGCTGGTGATCTGCTTCGGCTTCAATCCCTTTGCTGGCTACACGCTGGTGGGCATTGGCGCGGCGGCATATTCCCCCGCGAAGTATGGCATCCTGGGGGAGATCACCCAGGGCGAGAAGCTGGTAAAAGCAAACGGCTTGATGGAAGGTTCAACCATCGCCGCAATCCTGTTTGGTTCGGTAGCAGGCGGCATCCTGGCTGACTGGAATCTGCTGGCGGCACTGGGGGGATGTGCGCTGACCTACGGCATTGCGGTGCTGGCAAATGTATTTATTCCCCGATTGCCGGTGGCTCGTCCGGGCCAAAGCTGGCACTTCACGGCGATGCTGCACAGCTTTATTATCGCCTGTCGCGTGTTATGGAATAACGCTGAAACGCGTTTTTCACTGCTGGGCACCAGTTTGTTTTGGGGCGCAGGTGTGACGCTGCGTTTTCTGCTGGTGCTGTGGGTGCCGGTAGCGCTCGGTATCAGCGATAACAAAACGCCGACCACGCTGAACGCGATGGTGGCGATTGGCATCGTACTGGGTGCAGCGGCGGCGGCCAGGCTGGTGACGCTGGAAAAGGTGCGTCGTTGTATGCCCGCGGGTGTGCTGATCGGCGTGATGGTGGTAATCTTCTCAATGCAGCATTCGCTGATGAATGCCTATTTGTTACTGACAGTCATTGGCGCCCTGGGCGGCTTTTTTGTGGTGCCGCTGAATGCCTTGTTGCAGGAACGTGGCAAGCATAGCGTGGGATCAGGCAGTGCGATTGCGGTACAAAATCTTGGCGAGAACACAGCAATGCTGCTGATGCTGGGGCTGTATACGCTGGCGATTAAAGCGGGTGTGCCGGCAGTGGCAACCGGGATTGGTTTCGGCACGCTATTCGCTCTGGCTATTGCCGTGCTGTGGATCTGGCGTCCGGCTCAACGCTAATGCTTTGCCCTCACCGATAACAGGAGGGCAAGTCTCATCAGCGACGTACTGCAATCGCCTCGATTTCAATCTTCACATCTTTTGGCAGGCGCGCCACTTCAACGCAGGAACGGGCCGGGAAACTGGCGTTATGCTCGGTGAAAAACGCTTCATAGGTGGCGTTCACGGTTGCAAAGTCATTCAGATCTTTTACAAATACCGTGGTTTTCACAATGTCGCCAACGTTTAAGCCTGCCGCTTCTACAATCGCTTTTACGTTTTCCAGCGACTGACGCGCCTGTGCTGACACGTCGTCTGCGACGGCACCGGTCGCCGGATCGACGGGAATCTGACCCGAGGTGATGATCATGCTGCCAAGATCAACGCCCTGAACATAAGGACCGATTGCGGCGGGGGCTTTTTCCGTACTGATTTCGCGAGACATCATTGCTCCTGGTTTTTGTGCAAAGCGGCTTAGCGCCGCGACGGTTTCATTATAGAGACGAGGAAACTGATTACCAGTGACCCAGCACCACATGGCGAGCGAACTCTTTCTCGCAGTATTTACACTTCAGATAGACATCATTAGCGCGATTTTTTACGGCGAAACTGGAGAGCACCGGCTCGCTGCGGCTGATGCAGTTGCTGTTGGGGCAGGTCAGCACGCGTTCGATACGATCTGGTAAGGCTGGCGCAATTTTTGCCACCACTTCATATTCATCAATGCGGTTAACCGTGGCATGCGGCGCGTAAACCGCCAGCTGATTGATCTGATCATCAGTAAGAAAGGTGTTCTCGATTTTGATCAGATCCTTGCGCCCCATTTCACCCGAAGGCAGATTCAGGCCGATAGTAATGCGCTGATCGGTTTCGGTCAGGCGGAACAGCGACAGCAGCTTAAAGCCGACCTGAGCCGGAATATGGTCGATTACCGTGCCGCGTTTAATCGCTTCGACCTGCAATTTATTGTCGTGAGTCATGCGGTTTTCTCCTTACAGGGCGAGTTCGCTGTTGAGTACCAATGCCAGCAGGGCCTGACGTGCGTAAATGCCGTTGCCGGCCTGTTGGAAATACCAGGCATAGGGCGTTTTGTCTACATCGGTGGTAATTTCATCGATGCGCGGCAGCGGATGCAGCACTTTCATGTTGTCGCGCGCACCGGCTAAATCAGCCGCGCGCAGGATAAATTGCGCTTTGACGTTGGCGTACTCAGAGGGATCGAGACGCTCTTTCTGCACGCGCGTCATGTAAAGAATATCCAGCTCTGGCATCACCTCTTCAAAACTGTCGTGACGCGACCAGGCAATATTTTGCTCATCCAGCATGTCGGTGATGTAACCCGGCATTGCCAGCGCATCGGGGGCGATAAAGAAGAAACGGTTGCCATCAAACTTAGCCAGCGCTTGCGTCAGCGAATGCACGGTGCGGCCATATTTCAGGTCGCCGACCATCGCTATATTGAGATTGTCGAGGCGGCTTTGGGTTTCGCGGATAGTGAACAGATCGAGCAGGGTTTGTGTCGGATGCTGATTCGCGCCATCGCCCGCATTCAGAATCGGGATACCACCGGCGAATTCCGTTGCCAGACGCGCCGCGCCCTCCTGCGGATGACGCATCACAATTGCATCAACATAAGTGCTTACGACGGAAATGGTATCTGCCAGCGTTTCGCCTTTTTTGCCCAGCGAGGTATTACTGCCGTCAGCAAAACCGACGACTGAGGCGCCAAGACGATGGATAGCGGTTTCAAATGACAGGCGAGTACGTGTTGAGGCTTCAAAGAAGCAGCTGGCGATGACGTTGTGCTTCAACAGTTCCGGCTGCGGATGAGCTTTGAGCTGTGCAGCGGTATGCAGCACCCGTTCCAGCTCGTCGCGACTGAGATCGTTGATTGAAATAATGTGTTTGCGATATAGCGGGTTAGCCATAACTCTCTCCTCGGTGCTGCCGGATTACGGACAAAAAAAAGCCCCTGCTGAAGGGGCTTTTTTAAGATCGGGTCGATGACGGAAAGAAACAGATGCGCCGCCTGCTGTCAGGCGAAATGGCGCGTTAAATTGTCCGCTGCACTGTTGCATGTTTCCTCCGGCAAATTGTGGCGCATTATACGCCATCAGTGATTTGCTTCAAGGGTAAATCACACCCACCGAAAACGTTTGCTTGCCGCTAATCAGCGCTGACCGAGTGTCGCCACCATTACCGCTTTAATGGTATGCATACGGTTTTCCGCCTGATCAAAAACGAGGCTGTGCGCTGATTCAAACACCTCATTGCTGACTTCCATACCGTTATGCAAACCGTATTGCTCCGCCATCTGGCGGCCCAGCGTGGTTTGATCATCATGAAAAGCGGGCAGGCAATGCAGGAATTTAACCTGTGGATTGCCGGTCAGCGCCAGCATCTCGCTGTTGACCTGGTAACCGCGCAGCAGGGCGATACGCTCTTCCCACACCGCTTTGGCTTCCCCCATCGATACCCACACATCGGTATAGATAAAGTCCGCGCCCTGCACGCCTTCGGCAATATTTTCGGTTAGTGTGATTTTGCCACCGGTTTGCTGGGCTAGCTGACGGCAGTGCACCACCAGCTCGTCTTGCGGCCAGCAGCCTTTCGGCGCCACTAAACGCAGATCTAACCCCGTCAGCGCTGCCGCTTCCAGCATCGTATTGCCCATGTTATTGCGTGCATCGCCAACATACACCAGCGTCATCTCACTGCGCTTTTTCCCGGGCAGATGTTCCTGCATCGTCAGTAAATCAGCAAGTAATTGCGTGGGGTGAAACTCGGTGGTTAAGCCGTTCCACACCGGCACGCCGGCGTATTCTGCCAGTGTCTCAACCAGTTGCTGGCCGTATCCACGATACTGAATGCCGTCATACATCCGGCCCAGCACGCGCGCGGTGTCTTTCATCGACTCTTTATGCCCAATCTGGCTGCCGCTTGGGCCGAGATAGGTCACGTTAGCACCCTGATCGTAAGCGGCAACTTCGAAAGAGCATCGGGTACGGGTTGAGTCTTTTTCGAAGATGAGCGCAATGTTTTTGCCTTTCAGATACTGCGTTTCGCACGCACTTTTTTTAGCGCTTTTTAATTCAGCGGAAAGGGTAAGCAAATAATCAATTTCGGCGGGGGAAAAATCCAACAGCCTGAGGAAATGGCGTTGATAAAGCTGACTCATACAGCGCTCCATGTAACCAGTCTAAATGAATTAAAATTCAATCTAACCGTATGAATATGCATTTTCAACCCCGGCGTGAATAAACTTTTCGTTTTGTGTAGTGGCGCGCCGGGCAGTGTGGGAAAATAATTGTTTATTGCCGAACTCAGAGAGGACATCGCCATGGCATATGAAGCATTGTTGGAAGAGCAGCGTGAAGAGACGCGCCTGATCATTGAAGAGCTGCTGGAGGATGGCAGCGATCCCGACGCGCTCTATACCATTGAGCACCATCTCTCGTGCAACAACTTTGACTCGCTGGAGAAAGCGGCCGTTGACGCTTTCAAGCTGGGCTACGAAGTGACCGAGCCGGAAGAATTAGAACTGGAGGATGGCACCACGGTGATGTGCGTGGATATTCTCAGCGAAGCCGCGTTGAACCCAGAGTTGATCGACGCGCAGGTTGAGCAACTGGTCAATCTGGTGGGTAAATACAACGTTGATTATGACGGTTGGGGCACGTATTTCGAAGATCCCGATGCTGAAGATGAGGACGATGACGAAGCTATCGACGACGATGAAGATACCGGTATTCGCCATTAATTTCTAAAGGGCGGAGCTGCTCCGCCTTCCTCTTTGCTACCACGTTTTGATTCGATGAACTACGCACTTTTACTTGAACCTGTTTACCAGTTTCTCCACTGCCGCACGCCACAAGCCTGGATTGACGAAGCGCGCAAGCCGGAGAACCTGACGCTGTTACTGACCGACCATCTGGTATGCGAACTTAAAGCGGCGCAGACTGCGGTTTGGCTAATTCGTAAATATGTGGCTGACCAGCCGAGTGGTGAAGCTATTCGCGCCTGGCTGAAGCCTTATGAGGATTTTATCTTCCGGGAGGAGGACGACAGCGACTTTATCAATGCCCACAAAAATCTGTCGAAAAGCATTATTGTTCGCAATGCATTGCCATGGACGGACGAACTGGTTGAAAAAATGGTGCTGCTGATCAAAGAAGAGCTGCATCACTTTTATCAGGTTTGGGAAATTATGCAGACGCGCGGGCTGGTTTATCAGAAAATAACGTCAAGCCGCTATGCCAGATCATTGCTGCGTGAAGTGACCACACACGAGCCGGATACGCTGGTGGATAAGTTGATCTGTGGCGCGTATATCGAAGCGCGATCCTGCGAACGTTTCGCTAGCTTAGCGCCTTATCTGGATAGTGAGCTGGAGAAGTTCTATATCTCACTACTGCGCTCGGAAGCGCGTCATTATCAGGATTACCTGACGCTGGCAGCGCAAATTTCACCGACAGACATTGCGCCAAGAGTACAGGCGATTGGCGCAACGGAAGGGCGGTTAATCAGCGAGCCAGACAGCGAGCTGCGTTTTCATAGCGGCGTACCCGCATTCTGAGTCCTTTTCCTCACCTGAAAACCGGTGAGGAAAAACATCACAGCACTTTTAACATCCGGACTTCGCAATCGACATGACCGGTGCAGCCCATAGCCGTATCAATCAGCTCAAAGCCCAGTGATTCATATAATTTAATCGCCCGTGTCAGGCTGGCGGTGGTTTCGAGATAGCAGCGACGAAAGCCGCGCTGACGCGCATGTTCCATGGCGCAGACCGCCAGTTTACGCGCTAAACCCAAACCGCGCACTTCCGGCAGGAAATACATCTTCTGCAGTTCACAAATATCTGGCGCGCTACAGGACAGAGCCGCCACGCCGCCACCGCCCATCACTTTACCCTGATGTTCGACGATCCAGTAGGCGCTGTCTTTGGCGCTGTAAACTTCAAATAACCGATCAAGATCGGGATCGGAAACGGTATACCCTTTGTCGGCAGTCAGGCCGAACTCAGCAGATACATCACGGATCACCTGAGCGATATGCGGATTATCGACGGCCATAATTGGACGTACCTGAAGATCAAGTCGCGTTGCGTTGGAGGTCATCATCTCTTCTGAATCCAGTGCGAAATACATAAAAAAGCCGGGCTAGCCCGGCTTGTTAATTAAGCTGTCAGACTAAGACTGTTACAATGCCGCGATCACGGCCTGTTGTTCAATCAGTTTTGCTTTTGATTGTTCCAGCTCGGCCATACGCTCGCGTTCTTTCACTACCACTGCTTGCGGGGCGCGAGAAACAAAGCTCTCGTTAGCCAGCTTGACCTGAATCTTATCAATTTCCACCTCAAGCTTAACCAGCTCTTTCGCCAGACGTTCCAGCTCCGCGGTTTTATCAACCAGGTCAGCCATAGGGATCAGCAGCTCAGCGCCTTCAATGATTTTGGTCACGGACACGGGGCCTTTCTCGCCAGCCGGTAGCACCGTTAAACTTGCCAGACGCGCCAGGCGCGACAGGAAGTTGCGGTTAACTTCAACCCGACGCAGCGCCGCTGCCGAGCAATCACGCAGCAGCACATCCAGCAGCTTGCTCGGCGCAATGTTCATCTCGGCCCGGATATTACGCACCGCGATAATCGCCTGCTTCATCCATTCAATGTCCGCTTTGGCTTCAGCATCTTCTTTCGCCGCGTCAAACTGCGGGAAAGGTTGCAGCATGATGGTGTCATCACTGATGTTTTTTAGCACTTTCACCCGCTGCCAGATGGTTTCGGTGATGAAAGGGATAATGGGGTGCGCCAGGCGCAGCAGTGCTTCCAGTACATGCACCAGCGTATGTCGGGTACCACGCAGCTCAGCTTCGTTACCGTTGCTCATTACCGGCTTGGTCAACTCCAGATACCAGTCACAGAACTGGTTCCAGGTGAAGTCATACAGCAGGTTCGCGGCAATATCAAAACGGTAGCTGTCCAGCGCATCACGATAAGCTTTGATCGTGCTATTGAACTCGGTGAGGATCCAGCGATCGGCCAGCGATAACGTCATTTCGCCGCCATTCTGACCACAATCCTGATCTTCAGTGTTCATCAGCACAAAGCGGCTGGCGTTCCACAGCTTGTTACAGAAGTTGCGATAGCCTTCAAGGCGCTTCATGTCCCAGCTGATGTCACGACCAGTAGAAGCCAGCGCAGCCAGCGTGAAGCGCAACGCATCGGTGCCAGAAGGCTCGATGCCGTTCGGAAATTGTTTCTCGGTGCGCTTGCGAATTTTTTCAGCCAGCTGCGGCTGCATCATGTTGCCGGTACGTTTTTCCAGCAGCGACTCCAGCGAAATGCCGTCAACCATATCCAGCGGGTCAATCACGTTGCCCTTGGATTTTGACATTTTCTGGCCTTCTTCATCGCGGATCAAACCGGTCATATAAACCGTTTTAAATGGCACCTGCGGCTTGCCGTTTTCATCTTTGATGAAATGCATGGTCAGCATGATCATGCGGGCAATCCAGAAGAAGATGATGTCGAAGCCGCTGACCAGCACGCTGGTTGGATGGAAGGTGCGTAGCGCTTCGGTGTTTTCTGGCCAGCCCAGCGTAGAGAAAGTCCACAAACCAGACGAGAACCAGGTATCCAGCACGTCATCATCCTGGCGTAGCGCCACATCGGCGGCCAGGTTGTTTTCGCTGCGCACTTCAGCTTCGGTGCGGCCAACGTAGACATTACCGTCGTTGTCATACCATGCCGGAATGCGATGTCCCCACCAGAGCTGACGTGAAATACACCAGTCCTGAATGTCACGCATCCAGGAGAAATACATGTTTTCATACTGCTTCGGCACAAACTGAATGTCGCCGTTTTCAACCGCTTCTACAGCAACTTTAGCCAGCGGGGCAGTGCGCACGTACCACTGATCGGTCAGCATGGGTTCGATCACTACGCCGCCACGATCGCCATAAGGCACGGTCAGATCGTGTGGTTTGATCTCTTCCAATAAGCCAAGTTCGTCAACAGCCGCCACGATCGCTTTACGTGCAGCGAAACGCTCCATTTTCTGGAACTGTGCCGGGATCTCGTCGGAACAGGCATCGCTGTCTTCACCATTGGTGTTATAAACTTGGGCGCGTTCGCGAATATCACCATCGAAAGTCAGGATATTAACCATCGGCAACTGATGACGACGACCGACTTCGTAGTCGTTGAAATCATGCGCAGGGGTGATCTTCACACAACCGGTGCCTTTTTCCATATCGGCGTGTTCATCGCCAACGATTGGGATCAGACGATTGACCAGCGGTAGCATGACATAGTGGCCGATCAGATCTTTATAACGCGGATCTTCCGGGTTAACCGCAACGCCGGTATCACCCAGCAGCGTTTCTGGACGGGTAGTGGCCACCACCAGATAATCTTTGCCATCGGCGGTTTTGGCACCCTTCGCCAGCGGATAGCGGATATGCCACATGGAGCCTTTGCTCTCGCGGTTTTCCACTTCGAGGTCAGAAATCGCGGTGCGCAGTTTTGGATCCCAGTTTACCAGGCGTTTGCCACGGTAAATCAGGTTTTCCTTATACAGGCGAACAAAAACTTCTTTCACCGCATTAGACAGACCGTCGTCCATCGTAAAACGCTCGCGTTCCCAGTCAACAGAATTGCCAAGGCGGCGCATTTGACGGGTGATAGTGCCGCCTGATTCGGCTTTCCACTGCCAGATTTTGTCGATGAAGGCTTCACGACCATAATCCTGACGGGATTTGCCTTCTTCAGCCGCAATCTTGCGTTCAACCACCATTTGCGTGGCGATGCCCGCGTGGTCAGTACCGGCCTGCCACAGGGTATTTTTACCCTGCATGCGCTGGTAGCGAATCATGGTATCCATGATGGTTTGCTGGAAAGCGTGACCCATATGCAAGCTACCGGTGACGTTCGGCGGCGGGATCATAATGCAAAAGCTTTCCTGGCTGGTGTCGCCATTTGGTTTGAAGTAGCCCTGCTTTTCCCAATGCTCGTAAAGCGGCTGCTCAATATCTTGCGGGTTATATGTCTTTTCCATTTCTGCTATGTCGTTTGCGGCTGAGGCGGCGTTGCCGTATTCAATTGGAACCCAACGCTGCGATACGCTTTGTAGCGGTCGCGCGCCAGCTGTTTGAGAGATTCTTCGTAAGGAACGAAGTCTACCACTTCATGGAAAGCAGTAGCAAAATCTGCGAACTGTGGCAGCAGGCTAATTAACAGATCGCGAGGCGAATTGCCGCGACGCTGTGGCCAGGCCAGTTCAACCGGTGCGCCGTAGCGTGGGCCTTCACCGGCAAGATTATGCGGTACGAAGGCGTTTGCCGGTCGTTGCCACAACGCTTCGTCGAGACGAATGGCTTGCTGCTCATCTTCACAGGCAATAAGTACCCGTTTACCCGCCCGCCAGCGCGTTTCCGCCAGATCGCACGCCAGCGCTTCGATGGCGCTCAGGCCGTCGCTTGATGCATCGGTTTCCATCACGTAGAAGGTTGCGTTTTTCATCGGAATGCCTGTCAGAAGATAAAGAGCGGATGGTGTCCGCCCTTGCTTTCAGAATTGATTTGGCGATCAGTCGTCGCCATTAAACCCAGCGCGATTCAGCAGGAACTGAGACAGCATCGGGACTGGGCGGCCGGTTGCGCCTTTGGCTTTACCGGAACGCCACGCGGTGCCGGCGATGTCGAGATGCGCCCAGTTATATTTGTGCGCAAAGCGCGCCAGGAAGCAAGCCGCCGTAATTGCGCCGCCGGGACGTCCACCAATGTTTGCCACATCGGCGAAGTTAGACTCCAGTTGCTCCTGATACTCATCGGCCATCGGCAGACGCCATGCGCGGTCCCCGGATTGCTCAGATGCACTAATCAGCTCGTGTGCCAGCGGATTGTGATTCGACAGCAAACCGCTAACGTGGTGGCCCAGCGCAATCACGCAGGCGCCGGTCAGCGTCGCGACGTCAATAACCACTTCCGGTTCGAAACGTTCAACGTAGGTCAGCGTATCGCACAGCACCAAACGGCCTTCCGCATCGGTATTTAATACTTCAACGGTTTGACCAGACATGGCGGTGAGCACATCACCCGGACGCATAGCGCGGCCATCTGGCATGTTTTCACAGCCAGCCAGCACGCCAACCACGTTCAGGGGCAGGTTAAGTTCCGCCACCATACGCATCACGCCATAGACCGATGCCGCGCCGCACATGTCGTACTTCATTTCGTCCATGCTGTCGGCGGGTTTGATGGAGATACCGCCGGAGTCAAACGTCAGCCCTTTGCCGACCAGCACAATTGGGCGCGCTTCTGGATCGGGGTTGCCTTTGTATTCCATTACCGACATCAGCGATTCGTTTTGCGAACCGGCACCGACTGCCAGATAGGCATGCATGCTAAGCTCTTTCATCTGCTGTTCGCCAATGACGCGCGTAGTAACATTTTTGCTGAACGCATCGGCTAACTGACGAGCCTGCGACGCCAGATACGCAGCGTTACAAATATTTGGCGGCATATTACTGAGATCTTTTGCGGCTTTAACACCTGCAGAAACCGCTAAGCCATGCTGGATGGCACGTTCGCCGCTGGTCAGTTCACGGCGCGTTGGCACGTTAAATACCAGTTTGCGCAGCGGGCGACGTGGTTCGGCTTTATTACTTTTCAGCTGATCGAAGTTGTAAAGGGTCTCTTTGGAGGTCTCCACCGCCTGACGCACTTTCCAGTACGTATTGCGCCCTTTCACGTGCAGCTCCGTCAGGAAACATACCGCTTCCATCGAGCCGGTATCATTCAGCGTGTTGATGGTTTTTTGGATAATCTGCTTGTACTGGCGCTCGTCCAGTTCACGCTCTTTACCGCAGCCAATCAGCAAGATACGTTCAGACAGGATATTAGGTACATGATGCAGCAGCAGGGTCTGGCCCACTTTTCCTTCCAGCTCGCCGCGACGCAACAGGGCGCTGATATAGCCATCGCTGATTTTATCCAGCTGTTCGGCAATTGGTGACAGACGGCGCGGTTCGAAAACGCCAACGACAATGCAAGCACTGCGTTGTTTTTCCGGGCTTCCGCTTTTTACACTGAACTCCATGCACTCTCCTGAATCTTAAAGACAACGGCCGCCGCTATCGCTAGAATGTAGCCCGTTCCTGACCTGTTTATTAATCGTGGCAACATGACATTTAGCCACTGGAGGTCATAATGAATCAGGGTGACAAGATGTTGTTTTTTCACCACCCAAACGCAATTGTCATACAATTTTAGCTGCGGTAACGGCCATTGATGAAGAAAAATGGCTGATAAGCGTTGAAATTAGCGATTTTCCTGCAAAAAGACAAGTTTTCACAGGCGTATTAAGCGTGATCATTATTAGATATTTGGTTCGGGAAACGCTCAAAAGCCAGCTGGCTATCCTCTTCATCCTGTTATTAATCTTCTTTTGCCAGAAGTTAGTCAGGATACTGGGAGCCGCGGTGGATGGCGACATTCCGACAAGCCTCGTTCTGACCCTGTTAGGACTTGGTGTGCCTGAAATGGCGCAACTTATTCTGCCCTTGAGTCTGTTTCTGGCGATCTTAATGACGCTGGGGCGGCTCTACACGGAAAGTGAAATTACCGTCATGCACGCCTGCGGCCTGAGTAAAGCTGTTTTGGTCAAGGCGGCGATGGTGCTGATGTTGCTGACGTCCATTGTGGCGGCGATTAACGTTGTCTGGCTGGGGCCATGGTCATCGCGTTATCAGGATGAAGTGACGCAAAACGCCAAAGCGAACCCCGGTGCCGCTGCACTGGCTGCGGGGCAATTCCAGACCTCCAGCGATGGTAATGCGGTGCTGTTTATTGAAGACGTGAAAGGCAACCAGTTTGGCAATGTGTTCCTGGCGCAGCTACGTCCAAAGGGCAATGCACGGCCATCGGTAGTGCTGGCCGACAGCGGCCATATGGAGCAGCGTAAAGACGGCTCGCAGGTGGTTACGCTGGATAAAGGCACCCGCTTTGAAGGCACGGCGCTGCTGCGTGATTTCCGCATCACCGACTTTAATAATTATCAGGCGATTGTCGGCTATAAAGAAGCGACGCTCGATCCGAACGATGCTGAGCAGTCTGATTTTATCGGCCTGTTCCATAATGACACGCCCGCCTTCCGCGCCGAGCTGCACTGGCGCATCACGCTGGTGATGTCGGTATTGATCATGGCGCTGATGGTGGTGCCGCTCAGCGTGGTTAATCCACGCCAGGGCCGCGTTTTGTCGATGCTGCCTGCGATGCTGCTTTACCTGATTTTTTTCCTGCTGCAGAGTTCGCTGAAATCGAGTGGCACCAAAGGCCGTCTCGATCCCGCTATCTGGATGTGGATCGTCAATATCAGTTACCTGCTGTTGGCGGTGCTGCTTAACCTGTGGGACACGATACCGATGCGTCGAATACGCGCCCGCTTTACTCGCGGAGGGTCGGTCTGATGTTTCGCGTTCTTGACCGTTATATCGGTAAAGCTATCTTCAACACCATCATGTTGACGTTGTTCATGCTGGTGTCGCTCTCTGGCATCATCAAGTTTGTCGATCAGCTGCGCAAAACCGGGCAGGGCGCATACAGCGCAATGGATGCCGGTTACTACACCTTGCTCAGTGTGCCAAAAGATATTGAGATCTTTTTTCCGATGGCGGCCTTACTGGGGGCGCTGCTTGGCCTTGACGCGCTGGCTCAGCGCAGCGAGCTGGTGGTCATGCAGGCGGCGGGTTTTACCCGCACGCAGGTAGCGCTGTCGGTGATGAAAACGGCAATTCCGCTGGTGCTGCTGACAATGGCGATTGGTGAGTTTGTTGCGCCGCAGGGCGAGCAAATGGCGCGTAATTACCGGGCACAGCAGCTTTATGGCGGCGCGCTGGTCTCCACGCAAAACGGCTTATGGGCGAAAGACGGTAATAGCTTCATCTATATCGAACGTATCAAAGGCGACAACATCATTGATGGTGTAAGCATCTACAGCTTTAACGATCAACGCCGTTTGCTGAGTGTACGTTACGCGGCTACGGCGGTCTGGAACAAAGATAAAAAGGACTGGATGCTGTCGCAGGTGGATGAGTCGGACCTGAAAGATCCGAAACAAATCACCGGCTCGCAAAGCCTTAGTGGTGAATGGAAAACCAATCTGACGCCGGACAAGCTGGGCGTGGTGGCGCTGGACCCTGATGCTCTGTCGATTCGTGGCCTTTACAATTACAGTAAGTATTTAAAGCAGAGCGGCCAGGAGTCTGGGCGGTATCGGCTCAATATGTGGGGAAAAATCTTCCAGCCGATTTCAGTCGCGGTAATGATGCTGATGGCGCTGTCTTTTATCTTTGGTCCATTACGTAGCGTTTCGATGGGCATACGCGTTGTCACCGGCATCAGCTTCGGCTTTCTGTTCTATGTGCTGGATCAGATATTTGGGCCGCTCAGCCTGGTGTATGGCTTGCCGCCAGTGCTGGGCGCGATACTGCCAAGCTTCGCTTTCTTTGCGATTAGTATGTTTATGTTAATTAAGCGGCGCTAACGAAGTCGCAAATAACGATAAAAAGCCGCAGCGGTGAAGTGAACCCCGAAAGCTGGATACCCAGCGATTAGGGGTATTTGTTATATGGCCAGAAAAATGTTCACACCAGGCTTTAATCAGCAGGTCGTTTCTCATTATCAAATTTACGGTCACGCAGAGAACAGCAGCGGAAGTTGTGACAGTAAAAAAAGAACCAGACCAATAGTCCCCCCGACCAGTGTGCCGTTGATACGGATAAACTGCAGATCTTTCCCAATATTCAACTCAATCTGACGTGACATATCGCGTGCGTCCCAGCTTTTCACCGTATCGCTAATGTGATGGGTAAGAAAAGTCGCGAATTCTGGCGCGACGCTGCGTGCGGCGTCTTCCAGATGCTGATTCATGGAATGACGCAGCGCTTCATCGGCGGCCAGCGTCTCACCCAGCCATAAGGCAGCAAGCCGCACTTTTTCCTGAACACGAGAATCTTCGCTGTTGAGATCGGCTTTCAGCCAGCTACGCAGATCGTTCCATAACTCGCCAATATAGCGATTGAGCGAGGCATCTTCCTTCAGCCAGCTTTTTATGACTTCGGCACGTTCAGCCATATCAGGATCGCTTTTCAGCTTCTCCGTCAGCCGCTCTACTGCGCGATTAAAACCGAGGCGCAATTCATGGCCCTGATCACGCGCAACATCATCAAGCAGCGAATCAACCGCGTTTGCGACCAGTTCTGCGCTGTGCTCGCCAAGCCATTCCGTCGGCAATACTTTGGCTTTAATCGGGTGCTCCCGCTTCAGCCAACGCACAATTTGTAGCGCGATAAACTCGCGGGTGCTGGGTTTATGCAACAGGCGAAGCAGCTGTTCCACTGCGGCGTCGAGCAATTCCTGATGACGATTATTTTTAGTCAGACTTTCCAGCAGCAGCGCGCTGGTTTGGCTGAGATCAACTTTATCAATGGCGCGATGCACGGCGCGACGCATAAGGTCCTGAATACGCGCATCATCGGTAAGATCAAGGAAACCGCGCATTACCTGCAACAGGTGACGGCCAACGCGATCGGCATTGCCGGGTGCGTTCAGCCAGTCTGCCAGCATGCGTGACGGATCATGGCGACGGATCAGGCTCAGCAGAGAATCGGTATCGAGAAACTTCTCCTGCACAAAGCGGCCAAGGTTGTCGCCGATACGATCTTTGTTACGTGGAATAATCGCGGTGTGGCGAGAAATAAACGGCACCGGTACGCGATGAAACAGCGCGACGACGGCAAACCAGTCTGCCAGCGCGCCCACCATCGCCGCTTCGGCTATGGCTTTCACACCGCTAACCCAAAAGCCAGGCGGCAGAAAAAGCGTGATGATAAAAGTGGCGGTCGCCAGCAGCAGCAGCAGCAGCGCCAGTCGCTTGGTCCGTTTCAGTTCGTATTCTTTATCCATGTTGTGATCTTAGCAAAGGTGCAACGTTAGCGTCGGCGTCCGCCCAGCAGGCTTCCCAGTACACCGCGAATGATTTGATGGGTAATTTGGCGTGTGGCACTTTTCGCCATGGTTTGCACTACGCCATCTTTTTTTCCGCCGCGCGGGCCGGTGCTGCCAAATAAAATATCTTTCAGACCGCCAAGGATTCCGCCATCAACCGCGACAGCGTTGCCTTTGGCTTCCGGTGCGTTGACCTTTTCGCTGGCGGCTTGCACACCTTGTTGCAGGCGTTCAAACGCCGACTCACGATCAATCTCGGTGTCGTATTTGCCCGCCAGCGGGGAGTGATTGATTAGGCCATTTCGTTCATCGGTGTTGATCGGACCCATGCGCGAACCTGGCGCTATCACCATGGCGCGTTCGACAACGGAGGGGCTGCCTTTCATATCCAAAAAGGAGATAAGCGCTTCGCCCGTGCCGAGCGTCTGGATCGCCTCGACGGTATTAAAGTCTGGGTTAGCGCGCAGGGTTTCTGCGGCAGTCTTTACTGCTTTTTGATCTTTCGGGGTGAAGGCGCGCAGCGCATGCTGGACGCGGTTGCCCAGCTGACCGAGCACGCTGTCGGGAATATCGGCTGGGTTCTGCGTCACAAACCATACGCCAACGCCTTTGGAACGAATTAGGCGCATCACCTGCTGGATTTTCTCCAGCAGCACGGGCGGAGCATCGTTAAACAGCAGGTGCGCTTCGTCAAAGAAAAATACCAGTTTGGGCTTATCTAAATCGCCTGCTTCCGGCAGTTGCTCATACAACTCCGATAGCAGCCACAGCAGGCTGGTGGCGTAGAGTTTTGGCATCTGATACAGCTTTTCGGCGGCTAAGATGTTAATAAAGCCTTTGCCGTCGCTGTCCACGCGCATCCAGTCGGCAATTTCCAGCATCGGTTCACCAAAAAAGTGTTCAGCGCCTTGCTCTTCTAGCGCCAGCAAACCGCGCTGAATCGCCCCCACCGAGGCGCTGTTTATATTGCCGTATTGCGTCTGGAACGCTTTGGCATTGTTGCCGATGTATTGCGTCATGGCGCGCAGATCTTTGAAACCCAGCAGTAACAATCCCTGGTCGCCGGCAATACGGAAGATGATCTGTAAAACGCCGCTCTGTACATCGTTCAGATTCAATAATCGCGCCAGCATCAGTGGGCCGAGATCGGAAACCGTGGCGCGTACCGGATGGCCTTTCTCACCAAAAATATCCCACACCATGACCGGGTTGCGCTGCGGTTGCCAGTGACTGACGCCGATTTTCGCCAGCCTTTCCTGTAATTTTTCGCTGCTTTGGCCTTCAGCGGCGATCCCCGTTAAGTCGCCTTTGACGTCAGCCATAAACACCGGTACGCCGATAGTTGAAAAAGACTCCGCCAGCTTTTGCAGCGTGACGGTTTTACCGGTGCCGGTTGCGCCAGTAATCAAACCGTGGCGGTTAGCCATTTGCGGCAAAAGGTATAGCTGGACGTCGGGCGTTTGGGCTATCAGTAGCGGGGAAGGCATATTTTTTCCACTCTCAGGTAATAGGTGATGCCTGAAGAATAGCAAGCGGCGCACGGCCATGAGGAGGAAATTTAACCGAAAGTGAAGCATTGCTCGTCGAGTATACGTTGGCGGCTGGCTAGTTAATCGTGTGTAAGTTGGGAGACGTGACGCTGTTGTTTGATCATATTTTGCTGGTTTTGTCTGAACCGCACTGCGGATTCATAATCGCAAGACGAAATAGGCAACCTGCCCGTTTATAAGGTGTGTTTTAGGCAATGGAACGCATTAAGCGTCAGGCTCAGCAACGTTATTGCCTGGCGTTTTAATCGAAAGGGAATAAGCGGTTTATTCCGTTTTAGATCACAACCCGATTATTTACCGTTTGCCAGGCGATAAAAGTAAATATAATGTTGCTAATGAGAATAGTTATCTTGTATGGAAGTATGATTTTTATTTATCGATTATTTTTCGCGATTATTACATTCCGGAAATAATTGTGGGTGTTATTTATACAATATTGTCTTGTTCCCCGATGTTTGTGCGGTTTTTAGTTAAATTCCTGCCTCGATAGTCCGTTACCTCGCTGTAACCTAAGCGCAACAGTTGATTAAATTTCACTATAAAATAAATGGTATTTATTTTTTACATTTAGAAATGCCTATATCCCTAATATTGCCAGCTTATTAACCGATATATTTCGTCATTCACATAATTATTACTTTTATCCGGCATTATCCTGATTGCAATGGGTTGGCTTATTCTGTTTTCCCTGCGTCTTACTTCAGTAAGGTTATGGGGCACAAAATGATACTTTTTTGTAAGAAGGTGACTGTTTGGGTATCTGGCAGATGAGAGTCGTGCGGCTATGCTTCTTCAAAAACCCACCACCAGACGTAAATTTCTGCTGGGTTCATTATTGGCTTTGCCATTAAGTGACCTGGTATTTAAAGGAATAACTGCAGCGCAAGCCGCAGAAATGGCAGCACCGGAATTAGCTGATTACAAACCCATATTCTTCAGTGCTGAAGAGTGGCAATTTATTTTAGCGGCCACCGATCGTTTGATTCCGGCGGGCGGCAAAGGTAAAGCGCCGGGCGCACTGGAAACCAACGTACCCATTTTTATCGATCAGCAGCTGCACAGCGAAGAATTTGGCAGCGAAATCTATCTTCAGGGGCCGTTTAACGTGCACGCACCTGCTACGATGGGTTACCAGATTCCTTTCCGGCTACAGCAGATGTACCAGACGGGCATCAAACTGGTTAATCAGTGGGCGCAGAGCACCTATCAAAAACCCTTCCATGAGCTTTCTGAGAAAGAGAAAGACGACGCGCTGACCGGGATCAACAAAAATACTGTCGACTTCGCAGCGTTGGGTGAAGCCAACCTGAAAGCGTCGCAATTCTTTAACCAACTGCTTTCCGATACCAAACACGGTTACCTCGCCGATCCGATGTACGGCGGCAATAAAGGTATGAAAGCCTGGATTGCCATCGGCTTCCCCGGTGCGCGTGCCAGCTTCACCGAATGGGTGAAACAGCACAACGTTCCGTATCCGCTAGGCCCGGTTAGTGTGAAGGGCGAACGCGCTTAACCGCGCATTCCGAATCAGGTATTTGAAACAGGATTATCATGGCACAGGTTACTAAAAAAGAAGTCGATGTCGTCGTCTGCGGACTCGGCTGGGCCGGCTCGCTGATGAGCATTGAGCTGGCGCTGGCAGGGCTTGAAGTGCGCGCATTAGAGCGCGGCGGCGATCGCGATTATGATGAGTTCGCCTATCCAAAACCGGCGGATGAGTATGCGTATGCGGTACGTAATAAAGTGTTTGCTACCCCAGCGGAAGCTGCGGTAACGGTTCGCTATAACACCAGCCAGACGGCGCTGCCAACCCGTAAATGGGGCGCGTTTGCGCCGGGCACTGGCGTGGGCGGCTCCGGTCTGCACTGGACGGCAGTTCTGCTGCGTCCAACCCCAACCGACATCAAGCTGAAAACTTACGTGGACGAGGCATACAAGCCAGGCATCCTGCAGGAAGATATGCGTGTGATGGATTTCCCGTTTACCTGGGATGAAATCGAACCATATTTCTATAAATTTGAACTGATTTGCGGTCAGTCCGGTAATACCGGCAACCTGCGCGGCAACATTCTTGAAGGCGGGGATCCGTTTGAAGGCCCGCGCTCTGAGCCTTATCCGCTGCCCGCGCTGGATGATACGTTAAACAACGTGATGTTCAAAGAAGCGGCGGCTAAGCTTGGGTATCATCCGTTCCCGAACCCGTCAGCGTGTGTTTCTCGCGCATGGAAAAACCCATACGGCAACCAGATCGCACCGTGTAACTACTGCGGCTATTGCAGTAAATATCCCTGCCTGAACTACTCTAAAGCCTCACCGCAAACGGCCGTGATGGATGCCCTGAAGCGTATGCCGAACTTCTCTTATGAAGTGAACGCGGAAGTGATCAAAGTGGTGCTGAACGACGACAAGAAAACCGCTAAAGGTGTGATCTATATCGACGGTCAGGGCAATGAATGCTTCCAGCCAGCGAAGATTGTGGTGCTGAGTAGCTTCCAGCTTTATAACGTGCGTTTGATGTTGCTGTCTGGCATTGGCAAGCCGTACAACCCTATTACCGAAGAAGGTGTAGTAGGGCGTAACTATGCGTTCCTGTCGAACGGCGGCGCGACGCTATTCTTCAAAGATAAGCACTTCAACCCGTATGCGACTGCGGGAGCAACGGGCCAGATGTTCAACGACATCTCGCCGGGCAATTTCGATGGTCCTTCACTCGGTTTCCTTGGCGGTGCGAAGATCCATAGTTCACAGGCCACGGGAACGCCAATCAGCGCGGCTCTGCCAAAAGGCACGCCGACCTGGGGAGCAGGCTGGAAAGAGGGCCTGGAAGAGTGGTATGGCCATTCAATGAAGATCAGTATCACGACGACCTGCCAGTCGTACCGTGACATCTATCTGGATCTGGATCCGAACTATAACGATCACCACGGTTTGCCGCTGCTGCGTATGACGTTCAACTGGAAAGAGAACGAGTTGAAACTGCAGCAATATCTGAAAGGAATTGTGGGCAATATCGCGAAAGAACTGAATCCAGACAGTATGAGCATGAGCTTCCTGCCAATGGGCGCTGACTTTGATCTGACCAAATACGTTTCCACTCACAACGTGGGCGGAGCGGTAATGGGCGATAACCCGAAAACCTCAGCACTGAATAAATATTTACAGAGCTGGGACGTGCACAACGTGTTTGTGCCGGGCGGCAACGCTTTCCCGCAAAACTTCCAGGCAAACCCGACCGATACCATCGGTGCGATTACCCTGATGGCGGCACAGGCGATCAAAGATCAGTATCTGAAAAATCCCGGTCCACTGGTACAGGCATAAGCGCATGAACAAGCTGAATTTTAAATCATTGTTACTCGCCAACGCCGTACTGCTGGCCAGCGGTTTTGCAGTTCAGGCGCACGCAGAAGATGAAACTCAACTGATCAAACAGGGCGAGTATTTATCGCGCCTTGGCGACTGCATGGCATGTCACTCGGTTGCGGGTAAGCCAGATTACGCGGGCGGCCTGGCGATTGAGTCGAACCTTGGCACCATTTTCTCCACCAATATCACGCCAGATAAACAACACGGTATCGGTAATTACACCGAACAGCAGTTTTCTGACGCGGTACGTAAAGGCATACTGCCGGATGGTTCGCGTTTATATCCGGCGATGCCGTACCCGGATTACGCCAGGATCAGCGATGCTGATATGCACGCGCTGTACGTCTATTTTATGAAAGGCGTGAAGCCAGGCGCTGAGCAGCCGCCGGAAACCAAACTGAGCTTTCCGTTCAGCCAGCGCTGGGGTATGCGTTTCTGGAACTGGGCATTCACTTCCGATAAGCCCTTCCAGCCGATTGGTGGCGCGTCTGAAGAAGTGAATCGCGGTGCGTATATTGTCGAAGGGCTGGGGCACTGTGGTAGCTGTCATACACCACGCGGGTTTGGCATGAACGAGAAAGCGCTCGACAGCAGGGATGATCAATTCCTGGCGGGCGGCAGCCTGAATAACTGGGATGTGCCGTCACTGCGTGGCTTGCCGCGCTGGAGCGAGCAGGAGATCGTTGATTATCTACAAACCGGTCGTAACGACAAAGCCGCAGTAGGGGGCGAGATGAAGTCGGTGATTGAGCACAGCAGCTCACACATGACCGATGCAGACCTGAAAGCTATCGCCGCCTACCTGAAATTTATCGGTGGCAACCCGCCGCTGCAGGCTTATAACGTGCAGGCGCAACAGGCAACCGAGGCCAGGCTGACGACGGCGAAAAACCTGACTGAAGGTGAACGTCTGTACCTCGACAACTGTGGCGCTTGCCACTTTGTCACCGGTAAAGGCGCGGCAGGCATTTTTCCGGAGCTGGATCAGGCGACTCTTGTCAATGCGAAGGATCCAACCGGGTTGATCCACACTATTCTGGTGGGAGCACAACAGCCATCAACTGAGAAAGCCCCTTCGAAACTGGCGATGCCGGGCTTCGGCAATCGTCTGAGCGATGATGAAGGCGCGAAGCTTGCAACTTTCGTTCGTCAAGGCTGGAGCAACAAAGCCCCTGCGGTAAGCAAAGAGCAGGTAGCGGAAGTACGTAAGTCATTTGAGCACTAAATACTGAGTACTTAACGGAAAACGGGGCGTCATTAGCGCCCCGTTTTTATCCGTGCAGGCCGTGAGCCACTTCCAGCACACCATTTATTACAAACTGCACGCCCATACACACCAGCAAAAATCCCATCAAACGCGAAATGGCTTCGATGCCGCCTTTGCCGACCAGCTTCATAATCCCGCCTGAGCTGCGCAGCGATATCCATAAAATGACGCTGACCAGAAAGAAGGTGATGACAGGGGCCACGGTCAGCACCCAGTCAGGAAAATCCACGCCGCTCCTGACCGTAGAGGCCGAGCTGATAATCATTGCAATAGTGCCGGGCCCGGCTGTGCTGGGCATCGCCAGAGGAACAAAGGCGATGTTAACGCTTTCTTTTTTCGCCTCCAGTTCATCCTGTTTATGTTTGGCTTCAACCGATTGACCCGCCGGTTTAACCGGGAACAACATGCGAAAACCAATAAAGGCGACGATCAAGCCCCCGGCGATGCGCAAACCCGGAATTGAGATACCGAAAGTATGCAGCACTGCGTTACCGGCGTACCATGCCACAATCATAATGGCGAACACATATACGGAGGCTTGCAGCGCCTGACGATTGCGCTCGCTATAGCTCATATCGCCCGCCAGGCCAAGAAATAACGCCACGGTGGTGAGTGGATTTGCCAGCGGCAAAATAACCACCAGCCCCAATCCGATGGCTTTAAATAACTCCAGCATTTTGCTGCTCCAGGAGAATAGCGCGCCAGCAGGATACTGACGCGCAGCAATCAAAGCGATGCGTTTAATGTTTCGGACGTTCCAGCGCTTCCAGCAGTTCCGGGAAGAAGTCTTGCAGGATCTCAGGGGTCATTAATTCAGGATATTGCATCAAATGTTCACGGATGCGTTCGTTGACGTCGGGGATCAAAAGCTGTGCAGCGCGGGTAGCACTGACCTTTTGCTTCTTCATGATACGCAACATTGCGTCGGGCAGGCTGTCCTCATCATCCGCGTCGTCAGCCATTTCCAGCGCATCCAGCTCATCAAACATCTCCATCAGCGCTTCGGTCTGTGGCGTGCGTGACTGATATTCGTGTGGATGTTCATCCTCAAGAAAACGCAGCATGGCGCGCATCGGTGTGCCATCTGGTGCTGTGGGCGGCTCGGCAGCGAACCAGCTCAGTAACTGATGCAAAGTGATTTGATGCACATGGTAGCCGCTGTCGACTAACTCATCGGCGAGCAGTTCTGCGGTTTCATTTTCGATCAGGCAGATATGGGTTTTGTGCGGATCATACTGATCGAGCCACTGGTAAATCTCTTCAATGACGCCGTCGTCGTACTCGAATTTTTTGTTGAAATAGCTGCCATCCGGATCATGTACGCAGGCTTTAATGAGATCGGGATCAAAGTAAATCGCAATGTTGAAGCCTTTCATACGTGCTGTCCTGTGTGATTCAAAAACTCACTATAACGCTGGATGGACAGTTAGGAAACGTCAGGTGTTAATGACGGGTTGCGTTGCATGATGTCCGCACGATTCACTCGCCCGCCGCAGTGATATAGCGCGTGCGACTATAAGGAAATGATCGACAGCCAGATTAGCGAAATCAAATACATAATCCGCTATGAAGGTTCCTGACTGCTAACAGCTACTCAACGTCGAATATTTTATACTCTCTGGCAATCGCGCCGGTTTCTTTACCCCAAACTGAAACCTTCGTTCTTTATTTGGTGAGTATCGAAGGCATCTTTATCCGTGAAACATTCTTCGACCTGCCAGATCAACGGATCTGCTGTTTCTGTTACGTCGAAAGAGATACATCCGGCCTCTTCATGCGTCAGCCTTTTATGTTCTGGAAGGTAATGACGGACAATTTTCGACTCTTCTCTATTTGTGCATACTAAACGCCCAGTCAGTTTAATCATTATTATCCCTTTCTTTTGATTGATTCGTAGGATGTTCTCCTTCAGGTAAACGTTATACCAAAGGATCGATGAGCGATGTATCAGGGAAGATTTATAACTGATACAGCAACGGAGAAACTGACTCAATTAGGCTGAACAGAGAAAAAATAATGAGCAGAAGCCCTCCCACACAGTTGACGTATTTTTTCAACCGCAGTGGATCGGTATTTTTGGCTGAAAAAATCAGGGCATGACTGATGGCGATAAGCCAGAGGCTCATCACTGCTACATGAACAGAGGCCAGGGTCAAATAATTGCTAACGCCTCCCTGGTTTCCAGCAAACTGTGGAATGACCGTCAGATAGAACATGATGGCTTTAGGGTTCAGAACATTCGCCAGCCACGCCTTGCTTACCGTAACCGAAGACAGGCTGCTATTAAGTTCGATATGCTTTGTTTTCAGGCCGCTGCGGATAAGCATCACGCCTAACCAAAGGAGATAAATCGTTCCTGCCATTTTCAAGCTACCAAAAACGGTGGGAGACGAGACAATGACAGCGGTTATACCGAATCCGATAAAAAGCGCATGTGTGTATATGCCCAGAGCTGTGCCGGCCAGGGTGCTGAAAAGCCCTTTACGTCCGTCTGCCAGAGCGCTACTCATGACAAGAGTGAAGCTGGCTCCCGGCGAGAGCGCTACAGGTAGTAGTGCAGGCATAAAGCCGATGAGGTTGATTTCCATAGGCGTTGGATAGTAAGCGGTCTGTCACCGCGTTGCCAGTTTATCCAGCCTGATATTCCCTGTGATAAGTCAGACCGTTGCCTGATGTTATGATAAATTCCGCTGATACCAGATTTACAGGAGAGTAATTATGCAGAGCCTTGAGATCGTTCCCCGTCTGCTTCCTGAAGTCCGTTCCGGCAGAAAACGGCACACTATCCGCTGGCGTGAGCGCAAAATTGTGCCCGGCCTGATGCGATATGTGAACGCGGAAAACGCCTCTGATACGTTGGTGGTGCGGGTGACTGAGGTAAAAACCATGCCGCTCTTCTCCGTGGCACGTTATCTCGGCAAGTCAGAAGCGTGGCCAGATACGGTTCTGCTGACCGGTATGCAGGAGCATTACCCGGATATACAGCTCAATTCAGAGGTGGACGTGATACACCATCTTGCAGCAGATAAGTAGGCTCGTTACCTGGCTGTTATGGTGCATTATCCCATTTAAATTTAACGGATTTTATCGGGGCGTCAGTTAAACGGAAACGCCATTACGGGTAAGTCGTTTGTCGGCAAACCGGTGGAGTATCAGCGCAGGCAGATCGCCAGCTGAGAGGATGTTATCTGTTCCAGATCACACGGGATTGGTCAGGCAGACCCGCAGTGGTACGCCGGAATGCCTGCAAAAGAACCGTCTGACATGCCCTGTTGCTGACTCAAACGGGAAGCTATCAGCCGGTAACTTTATGCCACTGACCGTTGGTCAGATTACCTGAAAGGTGAGGGAAGCGTACACAGATACGCCTGCCTCACCCAGAGATTATGAAATGAAGTTCTTACCCTGCTTCAGTACCACATCACAAGCTTTAGTCTTGAGCTTCTCGCCCATGGTAGAGTTGCTCAGGCTTTGCAGATTCAGCTGCTGGCCGTTGCCAGTATTCAACAGCCCAGCCACACCTTGCTGATAATCTGTTTTCTGCTCTTGTGCCGTTGACGTGTTCAGCCCTAACTTACTGAGAACCTGATCCTTCACCGACTGCACATTATTTTTCACTACATTATGTTCGACACAGTACTGCATCACGCCCGCCGCATTGGTCATACTATTGGCGCTGACCGCTTTATCGCCACCATTCAGCAGCGCGGTAATAGATGAAAGCGACAGCCCGCTATTCTGACTTGTATTGGTGGAATTACTGCTGTTTTGCTGGCTGAGTTGTGATGCTGCGCTACTCAGTTGATCCTGCCAGCTTGCCGCCGATGCACTACCGGCCACCAAAAGTGCTGCTAAGCCCCATCCCCAAACGCTATTTTGTGTTTTTTTCATATCAACCTCAGACATTTAATTATTTTTGCTACTACTGGCTTGTTAAGAGAAAGCTGAACAATAAAAGTTCCAACAAATTGCGACTAAAAATGTTTTTGAGATTAATCTGTAAAGAATTGATGGTATTTCAGGCAATAGCGCTACGCTTACTAAGTGTATTTAAATCAACTTAACTGGAGTAGCGCAGTTTATTAAGTGTGTCACCCCTGAAATATAAATAAACATCTCTTCATTTTTTGATTAACTGTGGGCTGGTTTATTCCTGGGAAACGTAAATTTCGCGCTGCGTTTATATTAGGTAAAGCAATGAGGGTGAGTATTTATCAATGGCATAAGTTGTGAGTTAATACTGATATTTATCAGGAAGTTATCAAATTAAACGGAGAGTGGCCGCTGCGCTTTATATATGTTTAATCAAACTGTAAAAATTCCTTTTTATTCCTCTTCCAAATAAAAAAATATCCTTTTTACTTTCTAACTCAAATTTATTGTCTAGGCTTAATAACTATGTCAGGTCGTTGCGGTGAATATTCATAAGAAGTGATGAGTATTTATTTATTGAAACGGTAAACGGGAGAGAATATGGCTGAACAGCCGGAACACAATAAAGATGCCGAAATCACTTTGAAGCTTGCTGAAGAGCAAGTTGATGTGACTAAGCAGAAAGTTGTGGATGGTCATGTTCGCATAACCCGTTCCACAACTGAACATGACGAAATGGTTAGTACGCTACTCAATAAGGAAACGGTTGAAGTTGAGCATGTGGCTAAAGCGCAACGCGTTGAGTCGATGCCAGAAATCAGGGAAGAAAATGGCGTACTTATTGTGCCGGTCGTTGAAGAAGAGATTGAAATCGTCAGAAAGCTGGTGCTTAAGGAAGAGATCCACATTCGAAAGGTGCAGGAGACCGCGCCTTTTCAGGAGGTGGTAACACGCCGTAAACAGCGGGTCAAAATAGAGAAAGACGACGATCGGTAAATGAAAAGCTCACAAGAGAGGAATGATCATGGCACACGAAAAAATCGTAACACTGTTCGATTCTGCAACTCAGGCCGATGCCGCGAAAAGAAATCTCATGAAAGCAGGCTTTGCTGATCGGGATATTAGTTTAATCAGTGGTGAACGCCTGCAGTCTGAAGGCAAAGCGATTCGACATCCGAGCATTTGGCAGCGTTTGTTTGGACATACGGTTGATGAAGATCAGGCGGATGTTTATACCAAAGCGATGGATACTGGCGGCGTAGTGTTAACGCTACAGGCTGAAGAAGAGGAGCTGGCTAAAGCAATGACGATTCTTCATTCACATGATTCAGTGGATGTGCCGTCACGCATAAAAAGCTCGCTAACGGATACGCCGCAGCAGAATGTCGGTCAGACAGTTAACCCAACGGCAGGGCGTGATTTTGCGGGTGAAACCGATGATCGTAGTCGTGAGCCATTGCGTACTTCTTTAACGGGTGATGAATCTGAGGAAGAGATTCTGCGTCTGGCTGAAGAGCAAATAGAAGTGGGCAAACGCCTGGTCAGTGAAGGTTCGACACGCGTACGCCGTTATACCGTGACGGATGAAGTCTCAGAAGATATTTCACTGCATGAGCAACATGCTGATATTTTCCGCCGTTCAATAAACGAACCAGCGCTAACCGGTGATGTTGACTGGTCAGAGAAAACGGTTGAAGTCGCCGAATCCCACGAGCAGCCTGTCGTTAACAAAACGGCTAATGTGAAAGAAGAGGTGGTGGTACGTACTGACGGTAGCGATCGTACTGAAACCATCAATGATTCTGTTCGCCGTCAGGAAGTGGATATTGACAAAAATACGGCTGACTCTCACGAACGAGCATTATCGCCTGCGGGTGGCGCCAATACGGTAAATAATCCCGGCGCTAGCCCAGCGGCTGCAGTCTCAGCGAAAGATGAGAATACAACCGGTAACGCCTTTAATTCTCAGACCGGTGAGCATAAACCAGGGGTGACTGAGAAGGCAGAAGATAAACTCAGCGCGGCGAAAGACAAACCGGGAAGCAAACTGTAAGTGATAAGCTTTACACCAGAGCGTAGGCTCAGGGTGGCTTAAATTTCATTTTGTTACATCGAACAAGACCAGCTCGACGGCTGGTCTTGTTATTTTTACGGGACAGGTAATATGCTCCGCTGTTTTTTTCACCGCTTAGCGCGTAACCCGGTGAAAGGGGGTTGCGCGCTGCGCATGTAACGGTATAATCCACCACGTTTTCCGCATCCTCTTCTGTGCCGAAGTGGCGAAATCGGTAGACGCAGTTGATTCAAAATCAACCGTAGAAATACGTGCCGGTTCGAGTCCGGCCTTCGGCACCATACAAAGCTTTTTTCAAGTCTACCAACGTCTACTTTAGTCCATAAAAACAGTAAGTTAAGCAGAGTTTTGGGTTTTCTTAGTCTGTCCACGTCTACTTACTTCTATCCACATATACCAACGAATGATGGTATAACTGGTGGTATCTTCGGTTCGATTGATTTTGATACCAACAGCGGAGGTATCAACTGATGGCACTCACTGATATCAAAGTTAGGACTACCAAGCCCTCCGAAAAACCTTTCAAACTCACAGATGGGCAGGGTATGCACCTGCTGATCAACCCCAATGGTTCAAAATACTGGCGACTCCAATACCGTTTCGATGGCAAACAGAAAGTTTTAGCATTGGGTGTTTATCCAATGGTCTCTCTTGGTGAAGCTCGCAGGAAACGAGATGAGGCCAAAAAGTTGGTATCTGTTGGTATTGATCCTTCTGAGAAGAAAAAAGCCGACAAGATCGAGCAAAGTGAAGCCCTGACTTTCGAGGCTGTCGCAAGGGACTGGCATACTGCCTGTAAAAGGAAATGGTCTGATTCCCACAGCGTGAGAGTTCTAAAAAGCATGGAAGATGGTCTCTTTACTACTATTGGTAAAAGAAAAATATCCGAGCTTAATACCAGAGATCTTCTTGCCCCTATCAAGGCTGTTGAAGCTTCCGGGCGACTGGAAGTTGCTTCCCGACTACAGCAAAGGACGACGGCAGTAATGCGATATGCTGTCCAGAACGGGCTGATAGATTACAACCCTGCTCAGGAGATGGCAGGAGCTATTGCTGTAGCCAAAAGAATCCACAGGCCAGCTTTGCCATTCGAACGATTTTCAGAACTCTTAGAACGAATTGATAACTTCAAAGGTAGGAAACTCACGAAGTTAGCCGTAAAGCTGACATTGCTCATTTTTATCCGTTCCAGTGAACTCCGATTCGCAAGATGGTCGGAGATCGACTTTGAAAATGCGATGTGGACTATCCCTGGAGAACGCGAGCCATTGCCAGGAGTCAAACATTCCCATCGAGGTTCAAAAATGAAGACCCCACACCTCGTGCCGTTAAGTCGTCAGGCTTTAGAACTTCTAAAAGCCATCAGAGAAATCAGCGGCGAATGCGACCTTGTATTCATTGGCGATCATGATTTCAGAAAACCTATGAGCGAAAACACAGTGAACAAGGCGCTCAGGTCGATGGGTTATGACACAACCGTTGAGGTATGTGGGCATGGATTCAGGGCGATGGCTTGTAGTGCCTTAATCGAATCGGGAAAATGGTCAAGGGATGCTGTTGAACGGCAGATGAGCCACCAAGAGCGAAACTCCGTTCGTGCGGCCTACATTCATAAAGCAGAACACCTCGATGAGAGAAGGCTTATGTTGCAGTGGTGGGCTGATTATCTTGATGAAACAACTAAGAAAAGAATTGCACCTTTTGACTTTGATAACTAACTGATTATTATGAATTAAATGGCGTATTCAATAACCAATTGAGACGCCATTTTTTTTTTGCGATTTATGTGCTATTACGAAGTAATACTTTTTACAACGGAGTGGCATTAATGAAATCTTGGGTAAAAATGAATAGTTGGACATCAGAAGACACCAAAGCAGTGAAAACGTGGTTTGATTTGGACAAATATCGAGAGTTTGAAAACATTTCTATTAATATGCTTTACCATGAAATATGGGCGAGAACGTATTTCTTCAAACCAGTAATAGAAGAAGGAATGCAGAAAACGGTAATGAAAAATTATATGCAGATATTGGATGGTGATCCTTTTCTTATCAAAGAGAAGCACTTAAATTATATGGATGCCGAAAATAAATTATATCAACCTCCATACTTTTTTATTACTACAGTTGATCGAATAGCAAATATCAGTTTTGCTTGTATGAGAAAGGCTTTATTCATAAGAGCAAATACAGAGCAATATAAAATAGATTCCACTATTGAAAATGAATATATTTCCGAAAAAATCCCTGAACAGTTTCCTACTACGATTATGTTAGAAATCGATCTTGCGGGTGGAAGCGATGATGAGATAGCTGAGGCCCTGCGAGTATCATTACCACAATGGCGAAAAGTAAAAGGCGTTAAACCTGCACCACTTGATGCAGTCAGATTTGGTTATGGGGCAATAAAAAAATTAATTAGCTATCGAATTATCCCTATGCTTGATTTGCTCGCATGGTCAGAACGAAAAAAAGTACTTCTGTCTGACGACAGACTATCTCGATTACTATACACGGATGAAGATGATGATAAGGCGATTCGCCAAGGATATCATATAAGAGATGCTGATCGGCCTTTCGCAATGAAAACTGTAGAAATAGATTTTTTAAGACAATTTAACTTTTTTATTAATAAAAACCAGCATGTTAAAGAAATGAGGGTTTCGGATGTTATGAAGCTGTCAGATACTGATTGATTATATTGCAATGGTTGATAAATATATTTTAAGAAAGAGTTTTCTGAATATAGAGGCTTATTATTATTTATTATGCGGTAACGATTATGCGAAATATGACAATTTTTCAAAAATATGATTGTGCTATAATATAAAAGCAGAACGTTTCCCATTTTGGGAAGAAATGAAGAATGCCAGATTAGACAATATATACAGCACATGATTGATGTAATCTCAGGAAAAATCTGACAGTAAAGAGGCTAATTTATAGCCTCTTTTTAGTTTTGCTTAGAACTTTTCTGTTATAAAATTTGGATTCGATTATATTTTTTTCTCTTTTAGCAGTGTGTATGTTATTTAATGTAATGAATTTTTTTGTCAGATCTTGATAGTTTTCTGTGAAAAAATTTTCAGATATAGCAAATGAATTATCTTCCTGTTTTGTTAAAATTTCTTTGCCGAGCATATAACTAATTAAAGAGGTTGTTTCATCTGGTATTATCGGTTTTCGCTCACTTATATCATCAATTAGAAATTGTAAGAAATCAAGATATATTCTTGGTGTTAGATTATATAGATATTTATCATAGAATTCATAACTACCAAGTTTGATTAATTCACTTTTGAAAAGATGCTCATTACTATAATAATATACTCTAATGTGGTCAATGTTCTCTTTAATATTAATCATTTTTGGGTCCTTAATAGTTTTTGTTATAATAAAATAACATGTAAAATCTATTGTGCAATAGGATTTAGAAGGTTTCTATTATAAAAATAAATTTTTCGAGTTAACTGCTTATTGATGAAAAATACATAATTAGAGGCTACCTTAATACGCAATTGAACAGATAGTTATCTTCTCTAAGCTCAAATCTAGTGAGTAAAGGCTTTCGATCTTGTGAAAATTTAGGTGCATGAAAGAACTGTTTTCTACCTGTAGCCTATTGATGTGAGGGTTTCGGATGTTATGAAACTCTCAGATTCTGAGTGATATGAATCTCCAGAGACTCATAGTTTCGAACCAGGGATGGCTCTGGTGTTCGCAATCTCGCTTCATCCATTCGAAATTCATTTGTACTGTATCCCTGTAGAAACAACAGAGGACATACATATGGAAAATCAAGCTCGTCTCATCCGTTTACCAGAAGTCATGAAGAAAACTGGATTTGGTAAAGCGTGGATCTATCGTCTTATCAGCCAAAATCGGTTCCCACAGCCAGTAAAGATCGGTGTTCGTGCTACCGCTTTTGTCGAAAGCGAAATCGATGAATGGATTCATTTAATTATCGAAAATTCAAGAAAGCATGTCGCTTAACAGAAATGCTGCTTCATCGCTTTTTAACTATTGATAATGTATTAAAAAAAAGAAATTTACAGATATTATGAGTTTACGTAGTGGGTAAAAAAAAAGAGGCTTTGTAAAGTTTGCATCTGAAAAAATGAATATATTTGACGTAATTCTTTACCTTTTTTCTGGCAGAGCTTTTGCTATAAGACTTAGAGATAGTTTTCTTAATATCGGGTATGGATACAATAAACTAGCCGTACCTGTTTATTTGACGTCAAATAATTTTTTTCAAGCCATTAATATATATACCAAATAAACTAAGGTCATTGTAAAAAATTTGAATTATTTTGAATTGGAATATATTTAATAAGTGAGAGTGATATTAATTTGTAAAGAATGAGGTCAAAATGGGATATAAAGTAAAGAAATTCATCATGAGTAATGGGGAGCGAGGATGCCTGATCCTTGATAAAAATAGTAATCTACCAGCTTACTATCAAAATCTATTTCTTACTACAGACATAAGAAATAGAGGCGCAACGGCCTCAACGATGGAAATAGTTGCAACTAACTTACTAATTTTTAGTAATTTCTTAGATAGTAGGAAAATTAATATAGTTGAGAGAATTGAGCTTAAAAAATATCTCAGCGTTGCAGAAATAGATGATCTGGTAAGATATGCGAAACAAAGATTCGATAGACAAAAAATTATAAATATAAAATCAGCAAGTAATAGGTTTATTGCGAAGAGAACCTTTAGTTATAGAATACACGTTTTTTCACGCTACCTTAAGTGGTTATGTGGATTAGTTCATTCGTCAAAGGGGATTCATGCAAAGTATGAAGTAGACGTATTTATTGAAAGTATCAGAGCACATATTCCAAGAAACAGTTCATTGAATATGAATGAAATATCTGAAAAATCGTTAAATGAAGAAGAGATCAAAGTGCTTTTCCGTCTATTAGAAATTGGCGGGATTGAAAACCCTTTCCATAAGGAAGTACAGGTCAGGAACAGACTAATATTTACCTTGCTCTTAAATTTAGGTTTAAGGGCTGGAGAGTTGCTCAATCTTAAAATAGATGATTTTGATCTCAGAGACAACACTTTAAGTGTAGTCAGAAGACATGATTCAAAAGAAGATGGAAGGTCTTATCAACCATTAGTAAAGACTGGAGAAAGGGTTATTCCGTTATCTGATGAGTTAGCCTGTGAAATTTTGGATTACATAAGTAATAGCAGAGAAAAAATGACAAAAAGGAAAAAGCATAATTTCTTATTGGTGGCTCATTGCACCGGAAAAAACGCAGGGGAACCCTTAAGCATTTCAGCTTATGAGAAGGTGATATCAACACTGAAACGAGGATGTCCAGATCTATATAATCTTTCAGGTCATAAGCTAAGGCACACTTGGAATTATATGTATTCTAAAGGCATAGAAGGTGCTGAATTAGAATATAGTAGAAGGGTAGATTTAAGGAATTATCTGATGGGTTGGTCAAAGGAGTCAATCATGTGTGATAGATACAATTTTAAATATATATCTCAACAAGAGAAGAGTGTCGTCTTAAATGTCTATAAATCAGTAAGTAAAATAATTAGTGGGGTTTAGTGTGGAAATCAAATGTATTGAAAGTGAGCAAATTTTTTTTGCTAAGATGAATAGATATAGTTTCAAACTGTCAGATAAGAAATGGCAACTTGATAAAGAAAACTGCGTATACCCTCATAAAGTTGTAGATAGAATGCCTACAAAAATGAAACTTAGCTACTTAAAAACATTAGCTTACTATGCGTCTGAATATAGTTCTTTTTATATACAAAATATTAACAATCTATTTTATAAGTGGTTTGGTGCAATGACCATTGATACTATTGATGACAAAGCAATATATCAATTGAATGTTTATTTAGGTTCAGAAAGAAACTACAAACTAAACATAATTAAGGCTTTCATCACTAAATGGAAAAAGCTCAATTATCCTGGGGTGGAAGCGACTGCCATTAGAATGCTGGAGAAAATAAAAATCATTCCAAACCAAACAGGAGATGCAGTCAAAAGACGAGATCCAAATAAAGGACCTTTAACTGAAACGGAATTCAATAACATTATTAACGCCGTTGGAAAATTTTATCATGAGAAGAAAATTCAATGCTTTTTGTATTGTTATATCATTTTGTTGGCAATAACAGGAAGAAGGCCATTACAATTAATATCTCTAAAAGCTAAAGATCTCATTAAAAATGAGAAAGGGTGCTTTTTAAATGTACCAAAAGTAAAACAAAGAAAATGTTTCAGAAAAGAATTCAACATGGTAATGATAGAACCGTTCTTATATGACAGCTTATCAATGCTAATTAATCAAAATCAGGCGTTTGTTGAAGATAAATTCAGTGTTGGGATTAGTAACTATAGAGGCGAATTACCAATCTTCATGAATTTAGATAAGATTACGGAAACAAAAAGGATTGAGGTTTTTTTATCTGATTTAACAACAGATTTTTTCCATATGAAAAATTCAGTTATGTCAAAACTATTAAAACACTTTCCGTCAAAATTCGATGTTAGGTCAGAAAGGACTAACAGCTATATAGAACTTAATGCTAGAAGATTCAGATATACGTTAGGAAGTCGACTGGCTAACGAAGGAGCCTCAATTGAGGTGATTGCTAAAGCGTTAGATCATAAATCAGTAAACTCTTCTATGATATATATAAAAAATAATCCTGACAATGTTTATGACATCGATAAGAGACTAAGTGCGTTTTTTAACCCCTTATCTAATATCCTTATGGGCATAGAGATTGAAGAAAACAAGAACTTTTTTATCAAGTATGTTTCAGATGCATTTTTATTATTAGAAGATACGAAAGAGGATTTGAAATGTTTAACGTGTAAAAAATTCAATCCCTGGAGAGCATTATGAACAATATATTTATTTTTGAACCAAGCAATAAAAACAACCCTCACGATAATGTTATTAAGTTCATCGAGTTTTGTAAGAGTACTATTTCTAATAATAATTTAACAACTTCTTGGGAAAGCAATAAATGGAAAGGTTTATATAGGTTTACTAAGTTTAACTCAAAAAACAACCTAAACAGCAAGGAATGCTTAGATGATAGCTTTATTAATTTTGCTAAAGCATATATGTTGCATGTGCATTCATTCAATAAATCTAAGACGAAACACTCAACATTATCAATGTTGAAGATTGTAGAATTCGTTTTACTGAAAATAAATATGGAAGCTAATATAAGCTATTGCAACAATTCAGTTTTTGATGAATGCATAAGAATTGCCTCTGTAAAGTATTCTAAAGCACACGCATTTTCTATTGGAAAAGAACTTGAGAAATTGAGTTCATTTCTAAGTGATAATAAGATGACTAATTTAACTTATTTATTTTGGGTAAACCCAATTAGGTATAGGATTACTCAGTCTTGGACGGGTTATGATTCTACACTGGAAGGCCATTCTAGATTGCCTGATATCAAATCAGTTATTGCGATTGCTGAGATTTTTTCAAAGAGGAATGAACAATTATCTTCAAGAGATATATTTACTACATCTGTGCTAGCTTTACTTATGTGCGCACCTAGTAGGATATCAGAAATTTTAGCTTTGCCAGCAGATTGTGAAATTACAGAATGTGATGGAAAGGGAATTCAAAGATACGGTTTGAGATTTTTTTCAGCAAAAGGGTATGAAGGTAATATAAAATGGATTCCAACTTTAATGATACCTGTAGCTAAAAAGGCAATTAGCAGATTAAAAGAATTGTCAAGTCAAGCGAGGTTATTGTCTGCTGAAATTCAAAATAATTACTCTAATTCAACGATGGGGACCCTTAAAGAAAATATACCTGAAGATTTCCCTTGGTATGATAGAGAGAAGAAAATCAAATATTCTAATGCGCTTTGCTTGTTAACTGAAGGACAGTTAAGTCAAAATAAAAAGAAAATGTCAGATAAGCTATTCAGACCTACAATGAATTTTTTTAAAACTGATGTCGTTGATTCGGAGTATATAAAAGGATATTTTAATGTGTTTAAAAGGCATGGTTATATAAATGAAGACGGTAGCCCATATTTGCTAAGAACACATCAATTGAGGCATCTTCTCAACACATTTGCTCAAATAAATGGTATGGATGAGTTTAGTATTGCTCGCTGGTCTGGACGTAAGCTTATTTATCAAAATGTTTCTTATGACCACAGATCGCATCTTCAAATGTCTAAAGCAATAAGAGAACAAAAGTTATCAGTGTGTGTTAACGAGCACAGAATAAAGAAGGCTCCAGTGGTTGATCCTAATGAGTTTGATTCACTTAGTAGTGGCGCAGTACTTGTATCAAAACATGGCTACTGCAAGCACTCATATGCGTTTAAGCCGTGTGAACATTATCCAATTAAGAACTCTGGTTTAGATAACAAAACGATTTCAAACATTCACGATAAAATTTTAAAAAGAACACTGTATGATAAAAATGATGGGAACATAAATACTGATAGATGGTATGAATTCCATAAAAAAATAAAAAAAGGAGAATAAATGGCTAAGCATATAAATGGTTATCATGAGAAGAAGATTGTAGATGTTATTAATACATGGTCTATAGATGAAAAACTAACCTGGGATGCTTTGTGCGACAGGTTAGTAAGGATTATTGGCAAAAGGCCATCAAGACAATCCTTAAGTAGTCATGTAAGGATTGCAGAAAGCTTCAGTGTGAAAAAAGCCACTATCAAATCTGGTGCAATACACACTGTAAAACCTGCTAATTTAAAAGTGGCTTCTCAACGAATTAGAAGACTTGAAGCAGAAAATGAAGCTTTGAAGGCATTAAATGAACGCTATTTAGAGCAGTTCAAAGTATGGCTTTATAATGCTCACCTTAAACAAATAACGATTGAAGAACTTAATAATCCGTTACCTGCAAAATACCTTTAATAGAATTGATAGGTTTTAGCTATTGACATGGTAAAATATTATGTTATTTATTTTCTTGTCAGGACGACAAAATTTCACTATTGCAAGGATGCATATTATGGATAAAACAAATATTAACTTAATGGAAAGGTATCTACTTCTGCTTGATCGATTCGTTGATAAACTCGCTGAATCAGGTTTCTCAGAGCAACGAATTATAGAACAATCATATCTTTTTTGTGCAGGATTTTATATCAAATACCAAAGTGGTATCGAAAAAATGACCTTCTCCAACAGGGAGGTTGTTTTAACCTTTCTGCTACTTTCATATTATAGTCATATAAATAAACTGGATGATGATTTGATCAACAAAGAGCGTATGAAAAATGTATGTTCTTCATTGATTAACTTTATAGTCAGTAATGGTAGCCGAACAGAGAAAGTCTATGCTAATGAGAAAAGGAAATATGAGGCTTCGACCCTAAAAAGATCGTTATCCATCAAAGAGAAGAAAAGAAAATATGGATTGTGATTATTTTAAAAGCCCGTAGTAGGAATCTACGGGCTAACTCTTTGTTGCTTATGATTTTTCATTTTTTTACTAAATCGATAAGATTTCTGATTTCATGATCAAATCTAGAGCTTCTTCTTTTAATCCAATTGATACAAACGAAGCTTCCGATCCTTGATAGGAAATATGTGAGCCACATATACTTGTGCTCATCCCACACATATCCATCTTTAAAGCCCCAAGGCAATGTGAGAAATGAAATAAGTGCAGCAGCACAAAGTAAAATGAAAACAATAGAGAATAGTTTCGAAACAGGCATTGCTCTGTAATACGATGCTGTAGAAGCATTATGGAACAGTATTGTCAGAAAAGCGGGGATGACAACTTTTTTCCTGTTTAAGTTTACTTCATGTTCTCCCGTGTTCTTATTAACGATAAGTGCATCTTTATACACGTTATACGAACCATCCTCACTATACTGGCGCAGCTCGTATTTATATCGTATGGAAATTAAAGTCCTGCA